>JBPCMC010000325.1:0-9877 GCA_051002645.1 Thermomicrobiales bacterium | reverse complement strand
CTATCGCGACGTTCGCGCTGGCGCATTCGATGCCCGGCGATCCGGTCAATGCGATCGTCAGCGCGAAGATCGCCACGCCGCAGGTAATCGCGCAAGTCCGCCACAAATACGGCTTCGATACGCCCGTGCCGGTGCAGTACGTGCTCTACCTCAAAAATCTCCTGCACGGCGATCTCGGCCAGTCGCTCACGACCCGCCATTCGGTGGGCCGGGACCTCAAGGAGTTCTTCCCCGCGACCATCGAACTGGCAGTCTTCGCGATGTTTTTCGCTATCCTCGTCGGCGGGCCACTCGGCATGATCGCCGCCATTCGGCACAACGGCATCGTCGATCACGCGGCGCGCGGCGTCTCGCTCTTCGGCACGGCGGTGCCGATCTACTTCCTCGCCCTGCTCGCGCAGACGGTCTTCGCCTATCGGCTGAAACTGCTCCCCTTCGGCGGGCGGCTCGATGATGGGGTCGATGCGCCGAAGCACTTCACCGGCTTGTACACGCTCGACGCGCTCCTCCATGGCCAGTGGGACCTCGTCGGCATGGCGCTCAAGCATGTGCTCCTGCCCAGCATCGTGCTCGGATCATTCGCGATGGGGATCATCGCCCGCATGGTGCGCTCCTCGCTGCTCGATGTGATGAACAACGATTACGTGCGCACGGCGCGGGCGAAGGGGCTGCCGGAGCGCTCTGTGATCGGCAGCCACGCGCTGCGGAACGCGCTGATCCCGACCGTCACGGTGCTCGGTTTGACCTTCGGCGGGTTGCTGGCGGGTGCGGTCTTCACCGAATCGATCTTCCGCTGGCCGGGCTTGGGTCAGTACGCGGTGCAGACGGCGACGAAACTGGATTTTGCCGGCGTGCTCGGCGTCACGCTCGTCGTGGCGGTCGTCATTGTGCTGCTCAATCTGATGGTGGACATCCTTTACGGCGTCCTCGATCCGCGCATCCGCATCGGCTAGAGAAGACAATAATGAACCGCCAAGACGCCAAGGACGCCAAGATCGGAAGAACGGAACCAGATGGGGAAATCGATCACCTCGCGTACCGGGTCATTGGGTGCGCACGAGAGGTACATCGACATCTTGGTCCCGGATTTCTTGAGTCTGTGTACGAGGAAGCATTGAGCCTCGAACTGCGGCGGCAAGGGGTTCCATTCGCGCGTCAGTCCGAGATTTCAATTGCGTACAAAGGAGACGCCATTGGGGTCGGTCGGGTTGATTTCCTTGTCGATAATCAGTTGATTGTGGAGTTGAAGGCGACCGATGCACTTGCTCACATCCACACTGCGCAAGTGCTCTCCTATCTTCGCATGACCAGATGCAAACTTGGCTTGCTCATCAATTTCAACGTCACCATGCTTCGCCAAGGAGTCGAACGTGTCGTCTTATCTCTCTAAAAATTCTTGGCGTCCTTGGCGTCTTGGCGGTTCGACTTTTCTCCGCCCAATAGTCGGGAGCGGACGATGGCGACGGTGAGTGCGGCAGAGACGGCGGTCATTGGCGCGCAGGCGGCGCGGCGGGAGCGGTCGCCGTTTGTCAAGGCGCTCCTGTCGCTGCGGCGCAACCCGCTGGCGATGGCAGGGCTCGTTGTGCTCGCGGCCTGGCTACTCGTCGCCATCCTCGCGCCGGTCATCGCGCCCTACGACCCGAATAAGCAGGACATCGCCCACCGCCTCCAAGGACCGAATACCACGCACTTCTTCGGGACGGACGAACTCGGGCGTGACATTTTCAGCCGTGTCCTCTACGGCGCGCGCATCTCGATCCCGGCGGGCATCCTGACGATCTTCGTCACCGGCACGATCGGGATCATCCTCGGCGCTTTCGCGGGCTATGTCGGCGGGTGGCTCGACAATATCATCATGCGGGCGGCGGACGTGGTGCTCGCCTTCCCATCGATCGTTCTCGCAATGGCGATCACGGCGGTACGCGGTGGGCCGGGGGTCTCGAACGCGCTCGTGGCGATCATCCTCGTGCTCTGGCCGGAGTACGCCCGCGTGATGCGCGGCGCGGTGCTCGCCCTCAAATCCAACGAGTACGTGACGGCTGCGGAGGCGATCGGCGCCAGCCGCTGGCGCATCCTCATGCGCCACATTTTGCCGGGAACGGACGCGCCGATCGTTGTCAAGGCGACGCTGGACATCGGCGCGGCGATCATCTTAATGGCGGGTCTCTCATTCATCGGCCTCGGCGCGGTACCGCCGAACCCGGAATGGGGGGCGATGATCAATGCCTCGGTCGCCAAGTTCTACGATTGGTGGCTCGGTACCTTCCCCGCCCTCGCCATCGTCACCGTCGTCATGTCGCTCAATTTCGTCGGCGATGCCCTGCGTGATGCCCTCGACCCCCGCCTGAGAGGACGATAGCACCGAGCGAGTATATCCCGATCACTCGTGGCACGCGCTGTGCATCGTTCCTTCCTGTGGAGTGAGTTACCACGCGAGACAGGAGGCGAAGCCATGGCGACCGCGAGTTTCGACGACCTGAAGACCGAAGTGGCGATGAAAGCGGAGGAGAGCGGCACACTGCCGGCGATGATTACCGTCGGCGGCACGCAGTACACGCTGCAGATGCCGGTCGAGACGAAGATGAGGGCAATGCAGGTAATCCACAACCCGGCCCGCCTCGATGACGTGCTCGATCAGGTGACATTCGTTGGCAGCAACGGTTCAGAGGTCCATGCTTAATAGCTGACGCGACGCGCGTCCTCGCGGTACAATCATATGCGTGGCCCACAGTGGGCCACGCATCCGCATGGGGAAGGACCGCGCCGCGCATGACAACGACCTTCGCGTCACCGAGCATCGCGCCGACCCTGACCGTCTATCCCGACGCAGAGAGCGTGATGCCGCTGCTCATCCTACCGCTCGGCGGTGACCTGCAGTACACCGATCACCCGGAGAGCGCCACGCTCCGCCGCCGCATCGCCGGTATCGTCGCGCATGAAGCGCTCCCCGCCGGATGGGAAGCGAACGCGGGCGCCCTCCGCGATCTCGGTCGCCTGCTCGCGGCGACCTACTCGGTGACGTACACGGACGGCGGGCAGGAATATCGCATCCCGAAGCCACGACCCGCACTCGGCTGGTTCTTCCACGCCAGCGTGCGCGGCAATGTTCCGCTCACCGTCGCCGCGCTGATCGTCGCGGCGCTCGGCACGCTGCCGATTGCGCTGCGGCAGCCCCGGCTACTTACCTTCGAGTGGCTGCTCTTCATCGGCGTGATGCTCGCGCGCGTCTACTATCCGCCGTGGTCGCGCCTCGCCCTCGTCCTGCCCGAGGCGGACGCGCCCGGCGAATACCGGATGCTCGCCCTCGCCCGGTACGATCTCCGCCTCGCGCCCCTGATGCGCCGCCGCACCTGGGCGGTCGCGCCGCGCCGCGCCTTCCTCTGGGCGGGGATGGTCGCACTCGGTGGCATCCTCATCGGCTTCCTGCTGCCCCGCGCGACGACCGTCTATCAATCGCTCGGTTTCGGCTGCCTCGTCCTGCTGCTGCCCTTCATGCAGATCGTGCGCGGCTGGATCGGCGACCGCAAATATGTCCTCTTCGAATCCCTGCTGGACGACTACGACTCGCTGCCGCGCTACAACCCGGCGGTCGAGGAATTCATCCGCCATGTGATCGCGGAGCCGGAGAAAGCGGTGATCGCCGAGGAGTTGTTCCAGACCGTCGGGCCGGACTCGCCCTTCGCCGAGGATGCCGTGCATCGCCCCGTCGAAACAACCTTCGCCGCGCGGAAGGTTACCGCCACGGCCACCGACCCACTCGGTCGTGTCCGCGATGCCGCCTTCGGGCGGACGCGCAAACCATCATAGCGCACGGAGTGCGGTGGGCGAACGAAGAATAACCTTGGTCTGTTACATTCTTTTTGCAATTGCGCAACCACAAATGGCAGCCGCTCGTTTATACTGTAGAGGAACCGTGTCATGATGCGGGGCTTGGTCATACTAGGAGGACATCGATGAAGAGCGGACGTGTACATCGTTGGTTTGGGGCCGGTCTTACCGGCGCGTTATTCGCCTTAATGCTGGCCGCGAGCGCCGGTTCCGTCGCGGCGGACGGCCTGGTCACGCCGATTCCTGGGCAGGACCCACAGGCGCCGATCCAGTATGTTGCCAGCCCTGGCTTCTTCCAGAATGGCACCGCCCAAATTCCCCCAGGGGCGGCGACGACCTTGAATGGGCAAGCCTATTACTACTACAACGGGCAGTACTACTACACGAATCCAGGCGTGCCCACTGGCGCGACGCTGATCAATGGGCAGTATTACTTCGTCAACGGCCAGTACTATGACGTGAACGGCAACCCGATCACCGGCGCCCCCTTCGGTCAGTACGGCGGCTTTTGCGGCTTTGGGTGCGGCGTCACCGCAGCCGGACCGATCGTCGGCGCGACGAATAACGGCGCAACGCTCGTCTATGATCCCACCACTGGCGACATCGATCCCTATGTCATCGGCGCGAACGGCTTTTGTGCGGCGGACGCCTCGGGGCACGCCCTGAAGGGTACGTCCTGCAATCCGTAAACACATCCATTCAGACAGTCGGATGGCGGGAGCACTACTGCTCCCGCTGTCTTCGTTAATGAACAGGGGGAGGGGGACGTATGTTTACTGACATCGAACAATCGGTGCTCGATGCCGTGGAGGCGGAGATTGAACCGACGATTGCCCGCATCCAGGCGGCGGTGCAGCGGCCGAGCATCACCGGTCAGGAAGGGCTGGTGCAGGACCTGATGGCCGAGATGCTGCGGGCGCTCGGCATGACGGTCGATGTCTGGGAGCCGCAGCACGGCGACTTCGGCGACTACCCGGAGTACGTGGCGGAGGAGCCTCCGTTCACCGGTCGCCCGAATGTCGTCGGCGTCTTGAAAGGCGCGGGCGGCGGCCAGTCGCTCGCGATCAACGGCCATATCGATGTCGTGCCCGCTGGCGACGAGGACGTCTGGACCTACCCGCCCTTCAGCGCGACGCGGGCGGAGGGACGCATCTACGGACGCGGCTCGACGGATATGAAGGGTGGCCTGATCGCGGGGATCGGCGCCATCCATGCCATCCAGTCGGCGGGCGTGCGACTCAAAGGCGACGTGATGGTGCAATCGGTGATCGGCGAGGAGAGCGGCGGCGTGGGCACCCTCGCCGCCGTCCTGCGCGGCCACGTCGCGGACGGCGTGCTGATCGCCGAGCCGACGCAGCTGAATATCTCTCCCGCCGGTGGCGGCTGCCTGATGTTCCGCATCACCGTGCATGGCCGCTCGGCACACGCGGCGCTGCGATACGAGGGCGAGAGCGCGCTCGAACACTGGTACCCACTCCATGCCGCGCTCCTCGCGCTGGAGGCGGAGCGGAACCGCACGCTCTACCATCCCCTCTACACGCACCTGCCGAACAAGATTCCCTTCAATGTCGGGCGACTGGAAGCGGGCAACTGGCCCTCCTCCGTGCCGGAAACACTGGTCGCCGAGGGCCGTTTCGGTGTCATGCCCGGCGAGGACATGGAAGCCGTGCGCGCCAGTTTCGAGCGGACGCTGACGGACGCCGCCAGCGCTGACCCGTGGCTGCGCGCGCATCCGCCCGAACTGGAGTGGTACGGCGCACAGTTCGGCACGGCGGAGATTGCCGCCGACCACCCGCTTGTCCGCACATTGCACGATGCATTCGTGGACGCGGCAGGGCGTGAGCCGGGCATCGAGGGCGTGGCGTGGGGCTCGGATATGCGCTTCTTCACCGATATCGCCCACGTCCCCGCCGTCCTCTTCGGCCCCGGCAATGTCGCCCTCGCCCACTACACCGACGAGTTCGTGCCGGAGGAGGAAATCCGCCAGGCGATGCGTGTCGATGCCCTCACCATCCTCCGCTGGTGCGGCATCGCGGAATGACGAGACGGTTGAACCACAGAGACACAGAGAACACAAAGACGGGAGAAGAGAAAGCGAGACATATTTTGATTCCTTCTCCGCGTTTTCTCTGTGCTCTCTGTCGGGCGCCCTCTGGGCAGCATGTGGTTCAATTGGTTTGACGCCCGAGTGAGGCGGCACCTATAGTGGGGCGCTGCCGCGTGGCGTGGCGGCGGGATGAGCAGGGTATGGTGAGGGTATGGGCACGTCATCCGTGACGCAGTATCAATCCTGGGGGCGCTATCCGAAGGCGACGCCGCGCGCGGTCGTCCCGGTGACGTGGCGCGATGACCTCCCCGATCTCGGCGCGACGATTGGTAGCGTGCTGCCCTATGCCTATGGCCGCAGTTACGGCGACAGTTGCCTCAATGACGATGGGACAGTGCTCGATACCATCGGCCTCAATCGCTTCATCGCCTTCGACGCCGAGACCGGGCTGCTGCGGTGCGAGGCGGGCGTCTTGCTGGCGGACATCCTGACGGCGTTCGTGCCGCGCGGCTGGTTCCTGCCCGTCTCACCCGGCACGAAGTTCGTCTCGGTCGCCGGGGCGATTGCCAACGACATCCACGGCAAGAATCATCACCGCGCGGGGACATTCGGGCGACACGTCCCCCGGTTCGAACTCGTCCGCTCCAGCGGCGAACGACTGGTCTGCTCGCTGGACGACCATGCGGACCTCTACCGCGCCACGATCGGTGGCCTGGGGCTGACCGGCCTGATTACGTGGGCAGAGCTCCGCCTCAAGCCGATTACGAACGCCTACATCGACGAGGAACAAATTCGCTTCGATTCGCTCGATGCCTTCCTGGCGCTCACCGCCGAATCGGACGCGACATACGAATATACGATGTCCTGGGCCGACTGCCTCCACGGTGGCGAGGGATATGTTCGCGGCCACTTCCTGCGCGGCAATCACAACACGTCGCCGGAACTGGCGAAACAGCCCCCTGCGGACAAACCATCGGTTGGCGTCCCGGTGAACCTGCCCGGCGCGCTGCTGAATACCTGGACGGTCAAGGCGTTCAACACCGCCTACTACCACCGGCAGCGGCGCACATCGGTGCGGAAAGTGATCCCCTACGACCCATTTTTCTATCCGCTCGACGCGATCAAGGACTGGAACCGCATGTACGGTACCGGTGGCTTCCTCCAGTACCAGTGCGTCGTCCCGTTCGACAACGACAATGCCGCGATCAAAGAAGTCTTTACGCGGATCACCCGCTCCGGTGAAGGCTCGTTCCTCGTCGTCCTGAAGACATTCGGCGCGCTCCCCTCGCCCGGTATGCTCTCCTTCCCGAAGCCGGGCGTGACGCTCGCGCTCGATTTCCCCTTCCACGGCGCGCGCACATTGCGCCTGCTGGACGACCTCGATAGCGTCGTACGCGCGAGCGGCGGCGCGGTCTACCCCGCGAAGGATGCGCGGATGAGCGCGGAGAGTTTTCAGACATTTTTCCCCCACTGGCGGGATTTCGCCCGCTTCATCGACCCGCAGTTCTCGTCCGATTTTTGGCGGCGCGTGACCGGCACAACAAGGCAGGATGTATGACGACGATCCTCATCATCGGCGCGACCTCCGCGATTGCCCAGGCGACGGCGCGGCGCTTCGCCATCGAGGGCGCGCGCTTCTTCCTCGTCGGGCGCGACGCCAGCAAACTAGCGGCGGTCGCCGACGATCTGCGCGTGCGCGGCGCGGCGGGCGCCGAGACCTATGTGCTCGATGTGAACGACTTCGAGAAACATGCCGCGATGATCGAGGCGGCGATGACTACACTCGGCACGCTCGACGCCGCGTTGATCGCGCACGGGACGCTTGGTAACCAGAAAGCCAATGAGACGCTCGTCGTGGAGACGTTGCGGGAATGGTCCACGAACGCGACGAGCGTCATCGCCCTCTTGACCCTGCTGGCGAATACGTTCGAGCGGCAGCGGCACGGCACGATCGCGGTGATCTCCTCCGTCGCCGGGGAGCGCGGGCGGCGTTCCAACTACATCTACGGCGCGTCGAAGGCTGCCCTCACAGTCTTCCTCGAAGGGCTGCGCGGCCGGATGCACGCGGCGGGCGTCGCGGTTGTCACGATCAAACCCGGATTCGTCGATACGCCGATGACAGCGGCATTCGCCAAGAACTTCCTCTTCGCCTCGCCGGAGCGCGTCGGGCAGGATATTCACCGGGCGATGGCGCGCGGCGCGGCAGTCGTCTACACGCCGTGGTTCTGGCGGTACATCATGCTCCTCATCCGCCTGATTCCGGAGCCGGTCTTCCGCAAGTTGCCGATCTAATCAGGACTGAGGACTGCGGGTGCCCTTTGGGTGGCATGAGGACTGAGTTTGCTGCCTGCTTTTCGTGTACACTGGCGGCAAGAACGCGGCAAGGCGGGGAGTACGGTGGGTACGGGACCGGTCTACGGTATCATCTTCGATCTGATGGGGACGCTCGCTACCTTCACGGGCACGCGGCAGGATTTGCACGCCGCCTGGGAAGAGGGCGCGCAGACACTCTATCGCCATTTGCGCGCCACAGGGGTGGAGATCGCGCCGGATGCGTTCGCTAGCGCGTTGCAGGCCGCCTTCGCGGCGGAGATGGCACGCAATGGCGGCAACCCGCGCGAAATCTCCGTGGAAGCGGTAATCGCACAAGTGCTCGATAGTTTCGATTTCCACCTGCCGCGAGCCGCGATCGACGCAGCGCAGCGCGCCTACTTCACGCCCGAACTGGAGCGGTGGGCGATCCTGCCCGGTGCATTGGACGCAGTGGAGGCGCTGAACGCCGAAGGATTTCGCCTCGCCGTCGTCTCGAACGCCCCGTCGCACCTCTTCGTCGAGGAGGCCGTCGCGCGAATCGGCTTGCGCCCCTTCTTCAGCCCGGTGATGAGTTCGGCCCTCGCGGGCGCGCGCAAGCCCGACCCGCGCCTCTTCCTCTCCATCGCCTCCGCGTGGGAGCTCGACCCCGCGACGATAGTCGTCGTCGGCGACGGGCTTCTGGCGGACATCGAAGGCGCGAAGGCGGCGGCGATGCGGAGCGTCCTCGTCCACGGCGACGCGAATGCGGACAACGCCGCATATACGGGCGACGCCATACCCGACGCCAGTCTCGATGGCATCAGCGAGGCGCCCGCGTTGATCGAGCAATGGCACGCGGCAGCGGGGGAAGATGCGCGCCCGGAGACCGGCTTCATCGAGGATTTTTAGGCGACGAGGAGATTCCTGGATGCACGACGACGCAGTCGCCACGCGGCCAACTACCCCACCCCGCGCGCTCCAGTTCCTCGGCTGGTTCCTGCTCGCGGAGCTCGTCTGCAACGGCGTCTTCGTCGCCACGGTGAGCGTCGTCGGCTGGGATGCCTTTGTCCGCGCAAATCGCGTGCTAATCCAGATCATCGTTGTCGCGGTCGCCCTGATTGCGGCGCTTATCCTGACACTAACGGGCGTCGCGGAGCGGCTACTGACCAGGCGCGGCGCGCCGATCGCGGCATTGACGGAGCGAAACGAGCATCTGACCGCACAGATCGAACAATTCGAACGCCGCGTCGCCGAAGCCCAGGCCGCGACCGTTCGCGCCGAGCGGTCGCAGTGGGAAGCGGAACAGGCGCTCGCGGCGATCACGAGCGCGCCCAATCCCGTCGCGGAACTCGCCAATGCCTTGCAGACCGTGATCGCCGCCGATGAGGTCGCGCGGCAATCCGCCCATCTCTGGCGCTGCCACCGGAACGCCCGCAGTGAACTTGTCTGCACGCTGCCGCTCGGTCGCCGCCACGGGATCGCCGAGGGCGTGCAGTTCACAGTCGTGGACACAGAGGAAAGGCACGCCCTCGGCCTCTTCCGTGTGACGGGCACGGCGGAGACCTTCGCCGCTTGCACACTGGCGGAAGGCGCGGGGTGGCTGCGCGTCGCGGAGCAATACGGCGACGCGCCGCTGCCGCCGCACGCACTGCATTTCGCGCTGCCGGACGCTGTGCGGGGGATGGACGCGCGAACGGCAGATGCCATGCT
>JBPCMC010000324.1:0-2532 GCA_051002645.1 Thermomicrobiales bacterium | reverse complement strand
CCGTCATTGTTCGCCTCCTTACTCGCCATCATAGATATATTCGTCATTTTCGTCAAGATCGCTCATCACGGCAACGATGGTGCGGAAACTGCTCAACCCTCTTTCCTTGGTGTAGACTGTCGCGCGGCGCATGAACGAGGGGAGTGATGATGTCATTCTGGGCGGGGATGCGGTTCTGCCCGAAGTGCGGGACGCCATTCAGGACGGGCGGCTTCGAGCGGACACCGTTCCCGACGTGTGGCGCGTGCGGGTTCGTCTTTTATCGCGGCCCGTCGCTTGCGAGCGGTTGCATGGTGATCGAGGATGGGCGCGTGCTGCTCGCGCAGCGCGGCATCGAGCCATTCGGCGGTTCGTGGTATGTGCCATCGGGGTTCGTCGATTACGGTGAAACGCCGGAAGACGCCGCCGTCCGCGAGTTGGCCGAGGAGACGAATCTTACTGTGCGCATTCTCGATCTCTACGATGTGCGTGCGTGGCATGACGACCCGCGCAAGCATGGCGTGATGCTCTTTTACCGGGCCGAACGGATCGCAGGTGAGGCGAAGGCGGGCGACGATGCGGCGGCGGTCGGCTGGTTCGCGCCGGACGAGTTGCCGGAGAATATCGCCTTCGCCGTCCACCGGGCAACGATCCATCGCTGGCGGGACGAGATGATTGAATCGGGAGGTGTCGGCCAGTAACCTGCTACAGACTGAGGCAGGCGAGGTCGCTACCAGCTATGCAACGCGAATTCAGGAGGAATCGTTGGCAACCTACACCGTGATCGTCTACGAGGCCGAGGGCGGGGGCTTTTACACCGAGGTGCCCGCCTTCGCCACCGGGGCGGAGGGCGAGACGATTGAGACGGCCCTCGCCGAGACGCGCGACACGCTCACCGAGACGATTGCGACGATGATCGAGAATGGCGAGGTCATCCCGCCACCCGATCAGGGCAACATCGCCGCCGTCGCGCAGATCGAGGCGGACATCACCGTCGCGGACGCCGGCTGATGGCCGCCGAGCCGCTGGACGCCTTCCTCGTGCGGATGCCGAAGGCGGAGTTGCACATCCATCTCGAGGGCTCCGTGCGGCCCGCGACGCTGCTCGCGCTCGCCAAACGGAACGGCATCGCTCTCCCCTTCGCCGACGAGACCGCCCTGCGCGATTTCTACCGCTTCCGCGACTTCGACCATTTCCTCGCCGTCTATGATCTGATCTGCGACACCATCCACACGCCGGACGATCTGACGCTGATGACCTATGAACTCGGCGCATCGGCGGCGGAGCAAAATATCCGCTACCTGGAAGTGACCTTCACCACCTGCGGACGCCTGCGCCGGGGCCAATCGCTGGACGACCAACTGGCGGGCGTGCAGGCGGGCGCGGCACAGGCGGAGCGCGAGTTCGGCGTGCGGATGCAGTTCATCCCCGATGTCGTGGCGGAGAACACCATCGAGGAGGCGTGGACGCTCGCGCGCTGGGCCGTCGCACAGCAGGGGAACGGCGTCTGCGCCCTCGGCCTCGCCGGGCGGGAAGCCGGGCGCAATGCGGCGGCCCTCGCGCCCGTCTTCACCTATGTCCGCGACGCGGGCCTGCCACGCACGCTACACGCCGGGGAGATGGTCGGCCCCCAGAGCATCTGGGACGCCCTCACCACTCTCCACGCCGACCGGATCGGCCACGGCGTGCGGGTAGTCGAGGACCCGAAGTTGCTCGAACTGCTCTATGCGATGCAGGTGCCATTGGAAATCTGCCCGACGAGCAATGTCCGCCTCGGCCTCTACCCAGACATCGCCGCGCACCCGATCGGCACGCTCTGGCGCGCCGGCCTCTTCCTCACCGTCAACACCGACGACCCGCCGATGTTCAACACCACCCTGACAGACGAATACCGTTCCCTCGCCGCTGTCCACGGCTTCACGGCGGACGAACTGAAAGACCTCAGCCTGAACGCCGTCCGCGCCGCCTTCCTCCCCCCCGCCGAGAAACAGACGATGCTCGACGCATTCGCGGCGGAGATGGGGGGAACCTAACCCCCCAACCCCTTCCCTCAAAGGGAAGGAGAGCAAGATGCCGATATATCGGGGCGCGGTGGGAAAAGCCATGGTGCGTACCGCGAGTTCCCCCTCCCGCGCCGGGAGGGAGACAGGGGGTGGGCCTCTCCCCGCCAGCATTGACACCACGCCGCGCTGCCGTACCATAGTGCCCAACACATCGCGGAGATCATCAGCGGGCGATACGGGTCGTCGCGGGCTTTGGGGGCAACCCCCTTGTGTGCCGGCGGCCATTGCGGAGGGGTGGAGAGACGATGGAACAGACGATGCAGGATTATCCGCTCACCGTGCAGCACGTCTTGTGGCGGGTTGAAAAACTCTTCCGCCGCAAGGAGATCGTCACGAAGCGCGAGTCCGGCGTCCATCGCTACACGTACGGCGACTTCGCCGGGCGCGTCCATCAACTCGCGCACGCGCTCGAAGCGCTCGGCGTCCGGCCCGGCGACCGCGTCGCGACGCTGGCGTGGAACAATTACCGGCATCTCGAACTCTACTACGC
>JBPCMC010000323.1:0-4821 GCA_051002645.1 Thermomicrobiales bacterium | reverse complement strand
CCGCCGAGGTGCGTGTCGCCGTTCGTCGCCTTGACCTCGAAGACCCCTTCGGAGATGTCGAGCACGGAGATGTCGTAGGTGCCGCCACCCAGGTCGTAGACGGCGATTTCCTCATCCTTCTTCTTGTCGAGGCCGTAGGCGAGCGAGGAGGCGGTCGGCTCGTTGATGATTCGCGACACTTCCAGACCCGCGATCCGCCCGGCGTCCTTGGTCGCCTGCCGTTGCGCATCGTTGAAGTAGGCGGGGACGGTGATGACCGCCTTGTCCACCTTGTCGCCGAGGTACGCTTCCGCGTCCGTCTTCAGTTTTTGAAGGATCATCGCGGAGATTTCCTGCGGCGAGTAGGTCTTGTCGCCCATGTGAATCTGCACGTCGCCATTTGAGGCGGCGGAGATTTTGTAGGGGACGAGTTTGATGTCCCGCGCCACCGACGGGTCGCTGAATTTGCGGCCGATGAACCGCTTGACGGAGGCGACGGTGTTCTCCGGGTTCATCACCGCCTGCCGCTTCGCGAACTGCCCGACGAGGCGCTCGCCCGCAGGCGTCATCGCCACGACGGACGGCGTCAAACGGCTCCCCTCGGCATTCGGGATGACTGTCGGCTCGCCGCCCTCCATCACCGCCATCACCGAGTTCGTCGTCCCGAGGTCGATACCAATTGTCCGTGCCATTCTTTCCATTCCTTCGCTGTAGGGGCGCCCCTACGTTTATGTACTGCTCTTCCCAACTTTGACGAGTGCCGGGCGGATGACGTTGCCGTGCAACGTATAGCCACGGCGCAGTTCGGCGACAACCGAGTCGCCGCCGTCGCCTTCGGTCATCACCGCTTCGTGCAACGCCGGGTCGAACTTCTGACCGGCGGCCGAGATCGGCTGCACGCCCTCGCTCTCCAACACCGAGCGCAGCTTGTGTGCGACGAGCGCGACACCGTTCAACCACGATTCGTGCTCGGCGCTCTTCGGCACATTTGCCAGGGCGAGGTCGAAGTCATCCAGCACCGGCAGCACCTTGGCAATGACGATCAGGCCCGCCATCTGCGCGTCGCGCTGCTTCTCCTGCTCGACGCGCCGTTTGTAGTTGAGGAACTCTGCGCGGGCGCGCTGCCAGCTATCGAGCAGTTCCGCGCTCCGCCCCTTCTCCGCCGCCAATTGCCCGGCGAGATCGTCGGGGGCAATCGCCGTCGCCGTTGCCGTGTTCGATTCTTCGGGCGGCGCGTCCGTTGGCGCGGTCGCCTCCTGATCCACTGATTGCTCTTCGCTCATCGCTACCATCCTTCTATCGCTCGTTTCCCATGCCAAGACGCGGGTCGCGCGTCGTGTACAACTCCGTCAGCAAGTCGCTCAGCACCTGCGAGACGTAGCGCACGGACGAGATCGTCCGCTCGTAGTACATCCGCGTCGGGCCGAGGACGCCGACCAGCCCCGTCACCTCGGACGGGATGCCGTAGGTCGCCAGCACAATACCGAAGTCCTGCAGGGCATCCCACTGATTCTCCGCGCCGATGATCACCTGCACGCTGTTCACGCCGCCGCTTTTCTCGGTGGCGACGAGCAGTTGCGGCAGGAGCGCGGTCAAGAGCGCGCCGCCGCGCAGCATCTCGATCAGCCGCCCGGCCCGCTCCTGCCCACCGAATTCCGGCTGCTGCAAGACCGTGCCGAGCCCATCGTGCACGACCTCCGCACTCATCGCCTCTTCGAGGTTGCGCAAGAGCCGCGCCGCTTCGTCCGCGACGAGCCGGTCGACGCCACTCATCGTTTCGGCGGATTTCAGCAGTTCAGTGCGGCCCATGTTCACCAGTCGCGCCGTGACGCGATCCGCCGTCGCACGCAACTCCGCTTGCTCGGAGGAGTCCGGCAAGGAGATCATCGCCTGCCGCACCGCCCCCTCGCGCGTGACGAGGACGAGCAGGGCCGTATGCTCCTGCACCGGCACCAGTTCGAGCGTCTTGACGCGGGGCAGCCGGGCGCGCGGCGTCGTGACGACCGAGACATTGCCCGCCACCCGCGCGAGCACCGAGGCCGCCAGTTTCACCCATTCGTCCAGGTGGACCTCGACCTGATGGAACTGGTGGCGGATCAGCATCTGCTCGTTCGTCGAGAGCGTCGGCTGATCCATCAGCCGCTCGACATAGTAGCGGTAGCCGGCATCGGTCGGCGTGCGCCCGCCGGAGGTGTGCGCCTGATGGATGTACCCCATCCGTTCGAGCATCGCGAGATCGTTGCGCACGGTCGCGCTGCTGATATCGAACCCGCCCCGCTCAACGAGCGTCTTGGACCCGATGGCGCGCATCGTCGCAATATATTCCCGCACCAGCAACTGGAGAATCCGCTCCTGCCGGTCGCTCAACCGCACGTCAGCCATCCGTACCCCCCTATTAGCACTCTCACCCGAGGAGTGCTAATACTGGGACGATACCACTTGACACGGGCCGTGTCAAGTCGCTGGGTCATCTTATGTCAACTCAGACAGTGGCGGAATGGAGTCCTTTTGCCGTACTATAGAGGCCGCAATTCGGCGCGGGGATGGGGGACCTCACCCCCGTCCCCTCTCCCTTGCGATGGCGAGGGGTGTCTCATGTCACATGCCGTTGCTTAGTCATAGGCGACACATCTTCCCCGCATTTGCTCCCCTCTCCATCGCAATGGAGAGGGGCAGGGGGTGAGGTTCCCGTATGGAAAGGCGAGCCATGCAATCGATGCCGACGATCAGCGACGAACAGCGAGTGCTGCCGCAGACGGCACGCCGCACGAAGGCGGGGCTCCTCACACTCGGCAATGTGCCGCTGACGACCTTCGCGCTCCGCTACGGCACGCCCCTCTACCTCTACGACGACGAGCACATTCGCGCGAGCATCTGGCGCTTCCGGCGCGCCTTCGGCGAGCGCATCCCCGCACCGGCGCAATTCACACTCTCCTATGCCGCGAAAGCCTTCCTCTGCACCGCGCTCGTCCAACTGCTCGCTGCGGAGCGCGTCGGCCTCGATGTCAACTCCGGCGGCGAGCTCTTCATTGCCCTGAAAGGCGGCATGGACCCGGCGACGATTCATCTGCACGGCAACGCCAAGAGCGCCGACGAGTTGCGCATGGCGGTCGAGAGCGACGTCGGTCGGATCGTCGTCGATAACCTGACCGAACTGGCGATGCTCGACCGCATCGCGGGCGCCCTCGGTCGCCGCGTGGCGATCTGGCTCCGCTGCAACCCCGGCGTCTCCGTCCATACGCACGCGGCGATGGCAACCGGCCACCTCGATTCCAAGTTCGGCCTGCCGGTCGAAACGGGCGATGCCGCCCGCGCCGTCGCTGCGGCCCTCGCAGTAGAACATCTCGATCTGCTCGGCCTTCACGCGCACATCGGCTCCTCGATCGCCGACGCGGAGCCGTACCGCGAGACCGTGCGGCGGCTCGTCACCTTCGCGGCGGAGATGCGCGCGCAGCACGGCTGGACAATGCGCGAGTGCAGCCCCGGCGGCGGTTACGGCGTCGCCTACCTCCCCGACGATACCGTTCTTGACGCCGACATCGCCGCCGACGCGATCATCAGCACGCTCACCGAGGCGTGTACTCAGGCGGGTATCGCCGTCCCGGACGTGACGATCGAGCCCGGTAAGGCGCTGATCGCGTCGTCGGCAATCGCCCTCTATTCCGTTATCAACGTGAAGGACATTGAGGGCGTCCGTCGCTTCGTCGCCGTCGATGGCGGCATGGCGGACAACATTCGCCCCGCCATCTACGGCGCGCGCTACTCGGTGCTCGTCGCCAACCGCGCGCCCGGCGATGATGCGGTGGTGAGCACCGTCGTCGGGCGATACTGCGAGAGCGGCGACATCCTCGCGCGGGACGTGCTGCTGCCGCGCGATCTCGCACCCGGCGATCTGCTCGCCTTCCCCACCGCCGGCGCCTATAGCATCCCGATGGCGAGTCAGTACAATGGCGTCCCGCGCGCGGCAATCGCGCTCGTCCGCGAGGACGGCACGCACCAACTGATCCGCCGCCGCGAGACGTACGACGATCTGATCCGCAACGACCTGCCGCTCGACGAGGGATAGGGGGCGATCATGCCATTCGCGGACCTCACCGGCCGCATCGCCATTGTCACCGGCGGCGCCGGGGCGCTTGGCCGCGCGACCAATCGCGCGCTGCTCGACGCGGGCGCGACTGTCATCACGACGGACACGCACGCCCACGGGATGCGTGACCTCGCCGCGTCGTTGCCGACTGATCTCCGGGCACGCCTGACCACGGTGGAAGCCGACATCGCGACGGAGGAGGGCACGGCGGCGGTCGTCCGGCAGGCAATGGCGACGCACGGCGGAGTGGATATCCTCGTCAACATCGTCGGCGGCTACGCGGGCGGGCCGCACATCGCGGAGTCTGAATTGGCGACCTGGCGGCAGCAGTTCGACCTGAACGCGACGACGGCGTTCCTGATGGCGCGCGCCGCGATCCCCGCGATGCAAACACGGGGCGGCGGGCGTATCATTAACGTCTCGTCCCGCGTCGCGCGCACGTCGCCTGCGGGACTTGGCGCGTATGCGGTCTCGAAGGCGGCGGTCATCACGCTGACCGAGGTGCTGGCGAATGAGACGCGGGACGATGGCATCACCGTCAACGCGATTATGCCGAGCGTCATCGACACGCCCGCCAACCGCAGCGCGATGGCGGACGCCGATTTCGCGGCATGGGTGCGACCGGAGCAGATCGGCGCGGTCATCCGCTTCCTCGCCTCTGACGAGAGCGGCATCATCAGCGGCGCTGCGATCCCCGTCTATGGTCGCGCCTAGTACTGCGGTATTGGTTGCGGCGGGCTTTAGCCTGCCGCAGC
>JBPCMC010000322.1:0-3322 GCA_051002645.1 Thermomicrobiales bacterium | reverse complement strand
CTGGAATGGCACCGCGTGCGGACGGGGATCGGCTGGAAGCTGGCGAAGGAAGGGATCATTCGCCGTGCCGTACGTTCCTATCTCGCCCATCCCTGGTACACCCTCCCTGCAACTGCGTAAGTCCTATAGTAGTAAAAGATTCGATTCTAGTTCAGATAGATCGACGCAATGAAGAATATTTAATTGAGATAGACCGCAATAGCGAAGTGCTGCGATGTATCACAAAGCCTTCCGAAGGCTCGCTTTCCGCACATCGGACGTGGACGCTATGACCACGATTCGTGAAGTTGCGTTGGTGCGGCGGACAACTGATATCAAACCGTCTCCTACATGCCACGCGAAGCGATTGTTTTTTTCACTTCTCTTACATTTTTAGTTTACGGGCACCTTTCTTGCGTGCCTGTTCGTCAGGTCACGGGCGCGGCTCGTGCGTTTCAGTTGGAGGGTTGACGTCATGGACATTTCGTATCCGATTGCCCATCGCGCGAGGGCGGGGAACCAAGCGGCGCGGCGCGTAACGCTCGGGGCGGTAGTCGTGGCGCTATCGATGCTCGCGGCGCTCTCCAGCGTGGTGGTCGGCGCGCAAACGACCTATCCACCGAATACGGTCGTCAGCACCTACGTCGATTTGCGCTACTGCAACAGCTCGATTTCCATTGTGTCGGACAGCGGCGGGAATCTGATCAATGTCTGCGACGCGACCGGGCGGCGCATCTTCCCGATCTATCCGGACGGCGGGTATCCCGCTGCGGCCACGCAGTATGTCGTGCCCCCGGCGACGAATGCCAATCCCTTCGCCAATCCATTCACGAACGGCGCATATGCGAACGGCGCCTTCCTCAACGGTACGGGCTGCCCCATTAGCGGCGGCGCCTGCGCGGCGCTCCCGGCCGGCGGCACGCAGGTCGGCAACGTGATCTACTACACCGACAATCGCTACTGCGGCGACGGTCAGGTCGCGCTCGTGATCGGCCAGGGCTACTACTGCCAGAACGGCAGTGCCTTCGTCCCGAACGGCAACGGCGCGATGTCGGCTTATCCGTATCCCTATCAGGGCGGCACCGTCCCGCCGCTTGTCTACCCGTAGCGACAGCAGCGCCTGCCGTTCCCCCTGCGAAGGGAGTGGATGGCGGCGCTGACTCCCGATTACCCCAATCCCCGCAATGCACGATGCCACAGGTTGAGAGGCCCCGCACCACCGAGAGGGAGCGGGGCCTTTCTTCGCGATGGCGACCGCACGGCAGGGCGATTCGGTGTTCTGGTTACACGTTAAGCGAAGGATGAAAGAATTGTCATCAATGGGGCGCGCATTAAGTCAAGACTCTCTGTAAAATATGTCCTGACGACCACTTGCTTCTCGGTATCCATCCACAACCCTATCGTCATCAGATACCGGGCACGAACCGAAGGGAACGGCGATGGCGGGGACCATTGACCAGGACATTGCGTCCGGCGCTCTCGATTCCGCGATACCCGCGACATGGGAGGAGGCGCTCGGAGCGGAGGTACACATGCGGTGTGTGCCGGTGGCGATCCTGCTGCGGCAAATCTTCCACGCCTGGCTGCGGGAGCAGCGGCTCCTCATCGACGATGCGCGAGAGCGCCGGTACGTCCGACAATCCGACGAGGATCGGTTGCGCGTGCGCCTGCTCGCGCGGATTGCCGACTGTCATGCCGCCCATCGGGAGATCAGTGTCGCCGACCTCGCCGACCGGCTCGGCCTGAGTAGCGACGCGGTACATGCAGCGCTGATCGACCTCACCGCGATTGGCCTGCTCACGGCCGCCCGCGAATTGACCGCACGCGGCGAGCACTTCCTCAATGATTGCCTGAGCGATGCGGTGGGATTCGTGCGTATGCACACCCACGATGGCGAGATGCTACAGCGGGCCGCCGATTGACGGTGACCGTCGCCGGATGAGGATGTATTGAGCGAAGGACCCCTTCTCCGGTTTAGGGGCTGTTGCAAAATAGAGGGAAGTGAGCCACCAAGAACACCAAGGCAGGAACAATCTTTCTTTCCCTTGGTGTTCTTGGTGGCTTAGTGGCTTGGTGTCTTTGGAACTGACTCTTACTCCTGCGTGGCGGCGATGCAGTGGACGGGCGGGAGGCCGTGCGCGATCTCGGCCCAGGCGCCGCCGCCATCCGTGCTGCGGAGGATCGTGCCTTCGTGGGTGCCGTAGTAGAGCGCGGCCCCGCTGCGGCGGTCCGTGTCGTCGAGCGCGATGGCGGTCATCCGAGCGGTCGGCGCGGTCGTGACGGACCGCCAGATCGGCACGCCTTGCGGGGCGCGGTAGAGCGCGCCATCGACGCAGGTGAAGAGATCGTCCGCCGTCGCGCTGACCCATGTCGCGCGGCCCGCCGGGAGGTCGATGTTGCTCTCCAGCCAGTTGTTGCCGCCGTTGATGCTCCGCCAGATGCCGTGCTCGGCTGCCGCGTAGATGTAGGCGCGGTTCGCAGGGTTGACGGCGAGGGCGCGGACGCCGGTGGGGCCGCCTTCGATGAAGTTCCAGATGTGGCCGTCGTCCAGACTGAAAGCAAGGCCCTCCGGGTCCAACCCGACGAGCAGGCCGTACTTCTCCTCCGGCACGCCGATCACTGCGCGGACGGCCCCACGCGGTCGCGGCTGCCGCGCTGCCTCCTCCGCGTCGCCCCAGAGCTCGCGGAAGCTATCGAGCCGTTCCCACCGCACGCCACCGTCTCCGCTCGCCCAGACCAGCGCCCGGTCCATGCCGGCGTAGATCGTCTTCGGCGCGTCCCGGCGAACATGCACGCAGTGGGCGTCGCCGCCAACGCGGAAGATCGCGGAATGGCCCGCGTCGCTCGAACTGTAGATGCCCTCGTTATCGACGGCGATGTAGAGGAGGTTCGGGCTCGCGCGATTGTAGTCAATGGAGATGATCCGTCTGCGTTCGAGCGTCGGGCCGGACTGCTTCCAGTCGCGCCGCCCCTCGCGCAGTGTGAACAATCCCCGCTCGGTCCCGACGTAGAGTTGCACCGCCATTGCTGCCCTCTCTCCTCCGCTCCGTCGCGTGCCGCCGCCTGCTACCGTTGCTCTGGCAGCGACGATGAGTGTAAACGAGCAATGAGCAATGAGCAACGAGGGGGCGGGTTCGAGGTTCGAAGTTCGAAGTAGGGTGCTCCGAACATCGAACATCGAACTCCGAACTCCCTACTGTTGCTGCTGCGGCTGCTGGCGGGGGATTTCCGGCTCCTCGGAGGGGCCGTGCAGGGATGCGTCGGTCATCGTCTGCGTCATTGTGCCCATCGTTTGCGTCATCGCGCCGAGGCGCTGCAACTGCGACATCGCGCCGACGGTCTG
>JBPCMC010000321.1:0-6836 GCA_051002645.1 Thermomicrobiales bacterium | reverse complement strand
CTCTCGGGCTGGCGAAGGTCTTCGAGTCGATCAGCGATGTCTTCTACGGGCTATTGCAGCAGCACGAGCAGATGGACCGCATTGCCAAGTCGATGATGGTTAAGGGGCCGCTCTCGCTCGTCGCGCTCGCCACAGCGGTCGTTCTGACGGGCAACATCGTCTGGGGCACCGCCGCGCTCGCCGTCGTCTGGGCCTTCCGGCTCGTCACGTATGACATTCCGAATGGCGCGGCGGTTCTCCGTGCTGCGCGTACGGAGGGAGTCGTGGAGTCGATGCGCCCGACGTGGCAGTGGCGGCGGCTGGCGCGCTTGGCGTGGCTCGCGCTGCCGTTGGGCTTCGTGATGATGCTCGCTTCGCTGGTGACGAACATCCCGCGCTACTTCATCGAGCGGTTCCAGGGGACGCACGAATTGGGCATCTTCGCCGCGATGGCCTACATCGTCGTGGCGGGCACGACGGTCGTGGACGCGCTTGGGCAGGCGGTCAGCCCGCGCCTGGCGCGGCACTGCGCGGCGGGCGAGATGGGCGCGTTCCGCGCGCTGGTCGGCAAGGTGCTCGGCATCAGCGCGCTCCTCGGTGCGGCGGGCGTCCTCCTCAGCCTCGTCGTCGGGCGGCAGGTGCTGACGCTGCTCTACCGACCGGAGTATGCCGATCATCTGAACGTCTTCATCTGGATCATCGTCGCAGCCGGGCTCGGCTATCTCGCGTCGGTCTTCGGCTATGCGATGACGGCGGCGCGGCTCTTCGCCATTCAGGTGCCGATTTACCTTGTCTCGATAGTCGCGGTGACGGTTGGCTGCGCGCTGCTCGTGCCAAGCCACGGCTTGCTCGGTGCGGCGTGGGCCACCTGCGCCCTCTTCGCAATACAGTTGCCGCTCAAGGGCGGCGCTCTCTTCTTCGCGCTCCGTCGGCCTGCCTAACCCTCGGCCCCTTTCCTGTTTCGGTAGGGCGGATGCCCTCAGGGCAAATAGGGAAGGGTAATCAGGACCATCACAAGTTGACTGCGGTTCACGTTTAACGTGTAGGTCAGACGGTGACGGAGAAGGGTTGCATGAAGGCAGAGACGCACGAAAAACCGATACGCATCCTGCACGTCCTCGGCATGATGGAGCGGGGCGGGGCGGAGACGTGGTTGATGCACCTCCTGCGGATGATCGACCGCGACCGCTACCGGATGGACTTCGTCGTCCATCTCGCCGCGCCGCAGGACTACGACGACGAGATTCGCGCGCTCGGCAGCGCATTGATCGTCTGCCCGCACACGCGGCAGCCGCTCCGCTACGCGCGGGAATTCACGCGCATCCTCCGAGAGCACGGCCCGTACGATGTCGTCCACAGCCATGTCCACCACTACAGCGGCCTCGTCTTGCGACTGGCGAAGCGCGCAGGTGTGCCGGTGCGCATCGCGCACAGCCATCTCGACGCCTCGGCATTCGAGACGCAGGCGAGCCCGCAGCGGCGTGCCTATCTGAAACTGATGCGCCACTGGCTCGACCGCAGCGCGACGGATGGCCTCGCGGCGAGCCGTCAGGCGGCGGCGGACCTCTTCGGCCCCGGCTGGGAGGCGGACGCGCGTTACCGGACGCTCTTCTGCGGCGTCGATCTCAGCCTGTTTGGGGCACCCGTCTGCCGCGACACGGTGCGCGCGGAGTTCCATATCCCACAAGGTGCCTTTGTGATCGGGCATGTCGGGCGATTCACGGAGCAGAAGAATCACGCCTTCCTGCTCGATGTCGCCGCCGAGGTGGTGCGGCGCGACGCGAATGCGCGTTTCCTGCTCGTTGGGGAAGGCGAGTTGTGCCCGGCGATGATGGAGCGCGCTGCCGCGCTCGGCCTCGGCACGCACCTAATCTTCGCCGGCTCCCGCGCCGATGTGCCCCGTCTAATGCGTGGCGCGATGGATGCGTTTTTGTTCCCGTCGCGCTACGAGGGGCTCGGCCTCGTGCTCGTCGAGGCGCAGGCCGCCGGGCTGCCTTGTGTCGTCGCCGATGTGGTGCCGTGCGAGGCGGACATCGTGCCGCCGCTCGTCCATCGCCTCTCGTTGCAGCAGTCCGCCGGTGCATGGGCGGACGCGCTGCTGGCGATCCGCGATCACGCATCGCCGGTCGCGCAGCCCGCCGCCCTGGCAATCGCGCGGGCGACGCCATTCGATGTGATGGCCTCGTGGAATGCGTTGGAGCGTGTCTATGCGCGCACCTAGTGCGGCCCCCACCCCCGCCCCTCCCCCGCAAGCGGGAGAGGGGAGCATTGTGGTATCCAATTCCCCTCCCTCGCTTGCGGGGGAGGGGTTAGGGGTGGGGGCCGAGTCTCGTACCGCGCATGGCCGGACCGCCGCCACGGTCATCGTGGCGCACCTCTTCTTCACGCTCGGCGCATTGATCGGCTACGTCTGGCTGCGGCCGCTCTTCGGCTGGACGGATGGATCGCTGCTGCGGCCAACGTCAGTGCTCCTGCTCGTTGCCTTCGGTTGGTCGCTCTGGTCGTGGAAGCGGCTGACGCGAAGCGTCTTCGATCCGTACGGCCTCTTCCTGATCGCCGCCTTCCTCTTCAACGCAGGGTCGGCATTCCTCTTTGTCTTCGGCCTGAACACCTCCGGTCTGATGATCCTCGACTTCTCGTTCGCGCCGGACATGACGCTCCAAACCTTACTGCTCGTCTTCCTGGGATTGGGGGCCTTCCACCTCGGCGCGCTGATCATCGCCGGCGGCCATGACGGGAGACTCTTCCCCGCTGCGGCGAGCGGCGATGCGCAGTCGCCGAGCGCGGCGGAGATCCGTTTCGTCGGCTGGGCGCTGCTGCTCGTCTCCGCCGTGCCGATGGCGCTGCAACTGAAGCAGGCGGCGAGCGTCGTCCTCACCTCCGGCTACTTCGCCTTGTACCAGCAGGATTACGCAACGGGCTTGCAGGCGAGCATGCAGTTCCTCGCCAGTTTCCTCGTGCCGGGCGCGCTCGTCCTGCTCGCCGGGAGCGCGCGCTCGCGGAGCGGCCGGTTCGTCTCGATGGGTGTGATCCTGCTCTACGCGCTCGTGCAACTCTTCCTCGGCTCGCGCTATCACGCCATCGGCCCGGTGATCGCCTACGTCTGGCTCTGGCATCGCGTTATTCGGCCGATCCCGCGCTGGCTGCTGCTCGGCGCGTCGCTCTTCGTCTTTGTCGTCGTCTTCCCGGTGATCGCGGCGACGCGCGACACGAGCGGCGCGAACCGCCTCTCCGTGAGTACGTTTGCGAACGCCTTCTCCAGCATCAATAATCCCGCTGTCGCCGTCCTCTCCGAGACGGGCGGCACGATGATGACGATTGCACACACGCTGACGCTCGTGCCGGAGGTGCGCGGCTACGACCTCGGCGCGCACTACTTCTTCGCCGGCACGTCGCTCGTCCCCAATCTCTTCTGGACCCTGCACCCGGCCATCGCGCATGGCCTCGCGTCGGACTGGCTCGTCTGGCAGGTCGATCCGAGCTTCGCGGCGCAGGGCGGCGGCTTCGGCTACTCCTTCATCGCCGAGGGGTTCCTCAATTTCGGCTGGTTCGCGCCGCTCTTCCTCGGCGTTGTTGGCTTCTTCTTCGCCAAACTGGTCTTCTGGGGCTGCCGCACCGGTGCGCCCGCGCGTCTGGCGGCGGCGGCGAGTTTCACCGGCTTCATCATCTTCTGGGCGCGCGGCGAGGCGATTGATGTCATCCGCCCGCTCGTCTGGTACTCGCTCGTCCCCTATCTGCTCATCCAGTTCGTCGCCGCCATCGACCGGCGCCGCGTGGAGCCGCTGACCATCGGGCCGCTGACCCTCTTGGGCAACCGCGCGCGGCGGGAAAGCGGGGAGCCGGTATGAAAGTCGTTGTCTCCCTCGAACATCGCTTCGACCGGACACCGGACGGCGCGATCTGGACGCAGACGATGTTCGCATGCCCTTTCTGGTCGCGCTACTTGCAGGTCTTCGACCATGTCCGCGTCGTCGCGCGGGTGCGGGACGTACCCGCTGTGCCGGAGGGGTGGCAGCGCGCGGACGGCGCCGGCGTCTCGTTCGCCGCGCTGCCCTTCTATATCGGCCCCGCGCAGTATCTCCGGCAGCGGCGGCGGCTGACGCAGGCGGCCCTCGCGGCAGTCGGCCCGGCGGACGCGGTGATCTTCCGCGCTCCCTCGGCAATTGCCGGGCAGATCGAACCCGCCCTGCGGCGGGCGGGGCATCCGTACGGCGTCGAGGTGCTCGGCGACCCCTACGATGTCTTCGCGCCCGGCGCGGTGCGCCACCCGCTGCGCTCCTTCTTCCGCTGGTGGTTTCCGAAGCAACTCCGGCGGCTCTGTGCGAGCGCGGCCGCGACGGGCTACGTCACCGAGCACGCATTGCAGCGCCGCTATCCGCCTGCACCGGCATCGTTCACGACCTATTACTCCGATGTCGAACTCTCCCAGGGGACGTTCGTCGCCGCGCCGCGCGTCCCGCGCCGTGACGGAACGTTCACGCTTATCTCTGTCGGCTCGCTGGCGCAGATGTATAAAGCGCCGGATGTGCAGATCGACGCCGTCGCACGACTGGTGCGCGACGGGCTCGATCTGCGCCTGGTGCTCATCGGGGACGGCAAGCACCGGCCGGAACTGGAAGCGCGCGCCGCTGCCGTCGGCATGGCGGATCGCGTCATCTTTCGCGGCCAGTTGACCGCCGGGGCGGCGGTGCGCGACGCACTGGACGCGGCGGATATCTTCTGTATGCCCTCCCGCACGGAGGGGATGCCGCGCGCGATGATCGAGGCGATGGCGCGCGGCCTGCCCTGCATCGGTTCGACGATGGGCGGCATCCCGGAATTGCTGCCGCCGGAGGACATGGCGCTGCCCGGCGATGTGGACGCGCTGGCGGAGATCATCCGCGCCGTCGTGACCGACCCGGCGCGGATGGCGCGCATGTCCGCCCGCAACTTGGAGCGCGCGCAGGCGTACCGGGAGGACGCACTGCGCACCCGCCGCACCGGTTTCTACCGCGCCCTCCGCGAACGCACCGAAGCATGGCTGGCGCATGAAGGTGTGCAACAGGAACGACCGATGACGGTGGGAGCGAGATGAGACGGAACGGAGACTTGGTTTCATGAGCATTGCCACACCCTCGCGTGTCATGCGTAGGGGCGGTGCTCGAACCGCCCTCCGTTGCAGCGCCGCGACCTCGACGAATGGCAACGAACCTTGATATGCCGGGGAGGGCGGTTCGAGCACCGCCCCTACGAAGTGGTTTGATGTTCGTGCGGGGCGATGTAGAGAGAGGAAACAAACGACGATGGGGAGCGGGAAGAACGGCGCATTGAAGGTGCTCTATCTGGCGAAAACGTCGGTCGGTGGGCCGTGGGCGGTGCGCCAGACGCGCGATCACGTCCGGAACGGCGTCGAGGCGCACATCGCCGTGCCCGCCGGGGGGCCGAGAATCGCGGAGTACGCGGCGGCGGGCGTCACCGTCCACCCGATGGAGACGGACTTCCCGATTCTAAAGCCGTGGCTCGCCCCGGCGCGGTTCGCGCACCTGCGCGCGCTGGTCGAGGAACTGCAACCGGACATCATCCACAGTTACTACGTCGGCACGACGCTGACGGCGCGGCTCGCGCTCGGCAAGCAGCACCCGATCCCGCGCGTCTTTCAGGTGCCGGGGCCGCTCCATCTGGAGCACGCCTTCTTCCGCCGCGCTGAGATCGCCACGGCGGGGCCGCGCGACTACTGGATCGGCACCTGCCATTCGATCTGCGACATGTATCGCCAATCAGGTATCACGGATGACCGGCTTTTCGTCTCCGATTACGGCGTCGATCTGGAAGAGTACGTTTACCACCCGAAGGGGAAGATTCGCAGCGAGTGCGGCATCCCCGACGACGTGCCACTCGTCGGCATGGTCGGCATTATGTACGCGCCGAAGCGGTATCTCCTGCAACGGCGCGGCTTGAAGGGTCATGAAGACCTGATTGACGCGCTCGCCATCGTCCTTAAGGAGCGACCCGAGGTGATGGGCGTCTTTGTCGGCGGTGGGTGGGAGCGCGCGCAGGGATACGAGGCGCATGTCCGGGCCTACGCCAGGGAAAAGTGCGGCGACCGGGCGGTCTTCCTCGGCATGCGCGCGGATGTGCCTGAACTGCTGCCGGACTTCGATATCGCCGTGCAGCCCTCGCACACCGAGGGGGTCGCGGGGACGGCGGTTGAGGCGCAACTGCTCGGCATTCCCGTGATCGCGACCAATGTCGGCGGCCAGCCGGATTTGATCGTCGATGGCGAGACGGGCTGGCTCGTGCCGCCGAAGGACCCGCCCGCGATGGCGGCGGCGATCCTCGACGCACTGGAAAACCCGGAGCGGACGCGCGCGATGGCCGCCAGGGGGCACGACCGCGCGGAAGCGCTTTTTGATGGCAAGAAGAATAACGCAGATGTGGTGGAGATGTATGCGCGCATTCTCACGCGCGCGGGGAGGGCCTCCGGTGTACCATCGCTACGGTCAACGCCTGCTTGATTGCACCCTGACCGCGCCGGCGCTCGTCGTCTTCGCGCCGGTGCTGCTCGTCGTCGCTCTGCTCGTGCGGCGCACCCTTGGCGCACCCGTCTTCTTCCGCCAGCAGCGGCTGGGCAAGGACGGCACGCCGTTCGGCGTCATCAAGTTTCGCACGATGACCGACGCGCGGGACGCGGACGGCGCGCTGCTGCCCGACGCGGAGCGGATGACGCGCTGCGGCGACTTCCTGCGCCGCAGCAGTCTCGATGAATTGCCGGAACTGGTCAACGTGCTCCGAGGCGAGATGAGTCTCGTCGGGCCGCGCCCGCTCTTCGTCCGCTACGCCGAGCGGTACACGCCCGAGCAGATGCGCCGCCACGCCGT
>JBPCMC010000320.1:0-4082 GCA_051002645.1 Thermomicrobiales bacterium | reverse complement strand
CGCTCGCCTCCCCCCCTTTCCTGGTCGCTTTTTTAGTCTGTCGGGGGGGGGTGGGGCACGCTGGCGGGTGTTCGTGCCCGCCCTTCCCCTACGAACCGATGTATCCGCTATCTGTCCCGCAAGGCATCCGCGATTGGCGCGGCCCAGACGAGCAATGATTCGTCCGCGTCGGCGCGGGCGACCATTTGCAGGCCGAGCGGCAGGCCGTTCGCTGCCTTCCCTGCCGGTACGGTGATCGCGGGCATCCCGGTATGTGTCCACGGCAGGTTCATCGCCGGGTTGCCGGTCGAGGCGATCCCTTCCGGCGCGGGGCCGGGCGCGGGCGGGCAGACCCAGAGGTCGATACCTGCCGCGTCCATCAACCGCTGCAACGTCGCGCGTACCTGCATCCGGCTCTCGCGCCCCGCCGCCAGTTGCTCCGGCGTCACCTGCGCCCCGCGTCGGTAGGTCTCGGCCGTGACGGTGCGGTACTTCGCCTCGTGTGCGGGGAACCAGTCGGCGTGCATCGCCGCCATCTCCGCCGTTGTCATCCAGGTGTGGCGCTCGGTGATCTTTGCGATGTCATCGAGAGCCGGGACGCGCTGCACGGTGTATCCTGCCTGCGCGAGCGCGGCAAGATGGCCCTCGAACGCTGCCAGTCCTTCGGGCGATGCCTGCGCGAGATAGGCGCCCTCCGGCACGCCGAGCACGGGCGTCCGGTCGGGCGTCGCCCCTTGCCAATCACGACAGAGGACGGAGGAAGCTATCGACATCCCGGCAACATCCTGCGTAAAGAGGCCGATGTGGTCGACCGACTCCGCATAGTAGACGATCCCGGCGGTCGGGATACGACCATAGGTCGGCTTGAAGCCGACGACGCCGCAGAACGCCGCCGGGCGGATCACCGAGCCGACCGTCTGGCTGCCAAGCGCCAGTTGGCAGAACCCCGCCGCGACCGCTGCCGCCGAGCCGCTGCTCGACCCGCCCGGCGTATGGCCGAGGTTATGCGGGTTGCGCGTGCCGTTCTGCTCGAAGCCGGCGAACTCGGTCGTCACCGTCTTGCCGAGGAGCAGCGCGCCCGCCGCCCGCAGCAGCCCGACGACCGCCGCCTCCGGCCCCGCGAACAACTCCGGCGGCACCTCCGACCCGGCGCGCGTCACGTAGCCGTCCACATGGATGATGTCCTTCACCCCGACGAGGATGCCGTAGAGCGGCGGTCGATCCACCGGGTCCGGGTACCGCCGCTCCAGTTCCTCCGCCTCGCGCAGCAACCGCCTGCGCCGGTTCGGCTCCGGCAGCAGCGCATGGACCGCCGCATCGGCCGTTTCCAGCCACGCGCACTTCTCATTGATGTACTGATCGAGCGGCAGCGCCGCACTCCGGAGAGCATTGGCAGTAGTCGCGAGGGGAAGAGATGTAATGTATTCCATCAGCGCGGAACTCCCTTCCATCGGCAATGACCTTACATCGTCGTGAGTGTGCTCTACGCGCCCCGGTGGGGTCAAGATGGAGGCATGACACTCTTCCGGTACACTGTGCGGTGACTGACTATAGCGAAACCGAGTCGTTCGTAAACGCGCCGTGCATTCGGGTTGTCCTCCGCGACTTCCAGTTTTGCCGCTGCCAGGCCCATTTCCCGGAAGGAGTGCAAGGCGAGCGTAACCAGTGCGGAGGCGATACCGCGCTCCCGATAGCAAGGGCGAGCACCGACTTTGCTGATCCAACCAGTTTCGGTTTTCCGTTCGATGTGACAAAGGATCAACGCTGCGCCCTCGTCGCCATCCAGCGCGACGAGGGACGCATCCGGCAAAAACTCGTCGTCGCCCGTCCACGCTGCGACCCAGGTGGTCAGATCGAGCGGCGTTGCGCCCACACGGTCGCTCCACGCATCCTCATGCACTGCGTGGAACGTCTGCGCGTGCGCCGCTGACCACGCGACGAGCCGCATCCCCTCGGGCAGCAAGCAATCTACTATCGGTGAAGATAGGTCGCGCTGCATTTCATGCACGCGGAACCATCGTAGGAATCCGAGGCGGGCATACAACCGCTCGGCATCCGGGCGCACGTCTGAAAAGTCAATCCGGATCACTGCGGGGCGATCCTGCGGCAGCATCCTGAGCAGTTGCCGCGCACGGAACTCCGTCCATGTAAGCACTGCGCGCCCGAGCCCTCGATTGCGATGATCAGGACGAACCGCGCCGACGAGATACGCGCGATAACCATCTGGCAGCGTGTCTATCCGTACCCAGCCGATGGCGGCAATGTGCCCCAGCTCTGTCATGGCACAGATCGCATCAAACGTTTGCGGGTCGCGCGGAGCATCGAAGATGTCAGCGAAATCGGGCGTGCAGTCGAGTAGATCGCCATGGGCCTCAGCACATGCGCGTCGCAGCGAGACAATCTCCTCACGATCGTCCGGACGAAGCGCACGCCATGCGTAGCCAGATACATTCAACGGTGGGGCTGGCTGTACTGATGCCATAGGCAATTCCTCGGTATCCTCGACAAAAAGCGGATGGGCCGTGCAGGCGTCATCCGCTCGTTGACTTGAGAGTAATGTGCCAGTTACACGTCCAGATATTCGACCTCGCGGGCATGGGTCTGGATGAAGCGGCGGCGGGGCGGGACATCCTGACCCATCAGCATGTCGAAGGTCTCATCGGCGCGGACGGCGTCGTCGATGGTCACTTGCAGGAGGGTGCGACGGGTGGGGTCCATCGTCGTCGCCCAAAGGTCAACGGCGTTCATTTCGCCGAGGCCCTTGAAGCGGGAGACTTCCACCTTCTTGCCGGTGAGCGTCTTTTCGAGCGCCGTCCGCTCCTTCGCGTCGAGCACCCAGCGCTCCTCCTTGCCCCAGGTCAACTTGAAGAGCGGCGGCTGGGCGATGAAGATATTGCCGCCCGTAATCATGTCCTGCATGTGGCGGAAGAAGAAGGTGAGCAGCAGCGTGCGGATATGCAGGCCGTCCACGTCCGCGTCCGTCATCAGGATGATGCGGTGGTAGCGGAGCTTGTTGAGGTCGTACTGGTCGCCGATGCCGACGCCGAGCGCCGTGATCAGGGTGCGGATCGTGTCCGACGACAGCATCCGGTCCATCCGCGCCCGCTCGACATTGAGGATCTTGCCGCGCAAGGGCAGGATCGCCTGGTAGCGGCGGTCACGCCCCTGCTTGGCCGAGCCGCCCGCTGAGTCGCCCTCGACGATGTAGAGCTCGCTCTTGGCGGGGTCGGTCTCCTGGCAGTCGGCCAACTTGCCGGGGAGGGCGAGGCCGTCCATCAACCCCTTGCGGGTGACATCGCGCGCCTTGCGCGCTGCCTCGCGCGCTCGGGCGGACATCAGGCATTTCTCGACGATCCGCTTGGCGGCGGAGGGGTTCTCCTCCAGCCACATGCTGAACGCCTCGTTCATCGCGGAGGTCACCGCGCCCGCCATGTCCGGCGTCGTCAATTTGACCTTCGTCTGACTCTCGAAGGAGGGATCGGGCAACTTGACGCTGACGATGGCGGTCAACCCCTCGCGCACGTCGTCGCCGGTCAGCGCCTCCGCCTTCTCACTGAGGATACCCTGGCGGCGGGCGAAATCGTTGATCGTGCGGGTCAAGGCAGAGCGGAAGCCGCTCATGTGCGTGCCGCCGTCCACCGTGTTGATGTTGTTGGCGAAGGAGAAGGCCGCCTCGCTGAAGGTGTCGTTGTACTGCAACGCCACCTCGATCAAATAGTCGTTCACCTGCTTGCGCACGAAGAAGGGCGGATTATGGACGGCGGTGCGGTGCTTATTCAGGTGCCGCACGAAGGAGACGATGCCGCCCTCGAAGAAGAAGGTGCATTCGTCGTTCGTCCGCTCGTCCACCAGCGTGATGCGCAGCCCCTGCGTCAGGTATGCCTGCTCGCGGAAGCGGTTGAGGAGCGTATCGTACGAGTACGACAACTCCTTGAAGATCGTATCGTCGAAGCGGAAGGAAGTCACCGAGCCGCAGTCGTTCGGGTCCGGGTTCGCCTTCGACTTCACCTTGTCGAGCGGCTTGCCGCGCTCGTACTCCTGCCAGTAGATTTTGCCGTTCTGGTGCGACTCGACGCGCATGAAGTTCGAGAGCGCGTTGACGG
>JBPCMC010000319.1:0-13824 GCA_051002645.1 Thermomicrobiales bacterium | reverse complement strand
ATCTTTTCTTCTCCTCGTCCCCCTTGGCGGCCTTGGCGTCTTGGCGGTTTTGAAATCGGCTTCTAGTGGCGCTGCTCCCAGAGTTGCCGGGTCAGTTCGGCGTGGCCGATGTGTTCGGCGGCATGGTCAATCGCGCCGCTCAGATAGAAGGATCGCGGCTCCGGATCGCCGTACGGCTCAATTTCCTCGTCCAGGTCGAGGGTACCCATCCGTTCCAGTGCCGCTGCGGTCTGCGCGCGTGTTGTCTCGACGAGCGCACGCAGCGCGGCGGCGGTCGTTGGACTATTGTCGAGCGAGTCCGCCTGTTTCTGGTTCAGCGCCTCGTCGTCGAGCGGGACCGGGTCGCCGAGGGCGACGCCGAGGTACCACGGCTGCCACGCGACGACATGGCGGACGATCTGCGCAATCGCGTTCGTCGTCTCGTCACCCGGTCGCCATGCCAATGCTTCCGGTGGCAGTTCGTTCACCACATTGGCGATCCGCTCGGCCTGAGCATCGAGCGTGCGCTGTGCATATCGTGTTGCCGCGTGCATCTGTCTCTCCCATCCGTTTCAACACTGCACGGTCCTCCGCTCCTCGGTAATATTCCGAGTCCGCGTAACCGTCAATAGCACTTTACCAGGTTATACTTGCCATCTGTCTGTCATACATTGACGGGATTGCGTGGCGTCATGTGAAAAGAGCCCCTCTCCCGCAAGCGAGAGGGGGGCAAGGTAGGGGGAAAGGAATGGATTAAGTGATGGGCGGCGCGATCAGGCCGCCGAGGACTTGCGTGGCGCGCGACTGCATCAGCGCGTTATTCGCGATGAAGCGCGAGCCGGTGACGCCTTCGCCGGGTGCGAGTTGCAGGCCGTAGAGCATGACGACGCGCTGGTAGAAGAGCTTGCCGCCCCTCTCGATACGCTGCTCCCAGTAGAGGGTGCTCCACGTTTCGTTCACATCCGGCTTGATGTAGTTGACGATCCGCGCCGTGACGCCATTGCCGATGCCGATTTCCCGCTCGCCCTCGTTGATGTAGCCGTGGAAGGCGTAGCAGTTTTGCACCTTGTGGTATGCCAGCGCCGCCGCATCCTCGGTCGTGACGATATCGAGCCAGAAGGGCTGCGCGCTCTCGGCGCCGTAACTGTAGCGATTGTAGGTCGCGGTCGTACCGAGGAACTGCTTGGGCCAGTCGTAAGACTCGACGAATGTCCGCTGGAGGTCGGGCACGTCCGGCGTCAGGGCATCGAAATCGCCCGCCGGGACGCTCGTCGCCGTGGCGTTGCCGCCGAACGAGGCGACGGTGACATTCGCCAGCGCGAGTGTGCCGGTCGTCGTCAGGACGATCAGGGCGATCAGCCCCGCGCCGAGCGGGCCGGTGAGCGGTCGCAGGCGTAGGGGTTTGTCCGCCCCTGGGCTGTAGCGCGGCGCGCGCACGATCAGCGCCGCAACCGCGACCGCCCCGCCGAGCAGTGCCGCTGCCGCGACGAAGCGCGCCGCCCCGGAGAGCGTATCCTGTTGCCATGCGCCAATCTGCCAGCCGAGTGATTGGATCGCGTCGGTATGGAGCGCGAAATAGCGCGACGCGAGATACACGCCGACCGCGAGCGCGCCGCCGACAACCGCCATGCCGACGATCACGCGCGGGCGGAGCGGTGCGGCGGGAGCGGACTGGGCAGGAGCGGGCGCGGCCTGCGATGCGCCAGGGTGGTAATCCCGCGTGAAGAGCAGGCAAAGGAGGAAGAGCAGGATAAAGGCGATAATCATCTGGAAGATGCCGAGGCCGATCAGCGCGCCCGCCGCGAGGACGAGGCCACCGAAGGCGAGGAAGGCGGCCTGCACCGGGAAGGGCCGCTCCTCGGCGGGCGCGGGGCGCGGCGCGGCGCGCGTCATGACCGGCAGCGCCAGCCCGAAGCGGGGCAGCAGGAGCAGGAGCGCCGCGACGATCAGCGCGAAGAGCACCGTGCCGAGCACGGTATGGACCGTGTTGAAGGTCGCATTGAGGCCCGAACGATGCGCGATGGCGAAGAGGGCGAGGATGCGCACGAGATTGCTGGAGAGCGTCAAGAACGTGCCGAGGAGGAGCCAGAGTGCGAGGCGGCCCGCCGTCGAGCCGCCCGCCGCCCGCTTCGTGCCGCGCACGATTACGCAGAGGGCGACGCCGATCAGTATCCAGGCCACGAACGAGTTGAACCCCGAGCACGCCGAGCCGATGCTCACCGCCTGCGGGCCGGAAGGCGTGGCGATGGTGAAGACCGTCGCGTCGCTCGGGTCAATCGCCGCGCCGAGCGGCAGGACGCGGGCGAACTGCGCCACGCCCCAGGCCGTCCAATTCGTCAGCGGATTGAGCAGGCGACCGAGCAGGAAGTCGTACGGCACGGGCCAGATCAGGAAGCCGTAGGCGAGTGCGGGCCACGCCCAGGAGAGCGCGCTCGTGCCGTAGAGGAGGATGACCAAACCCGCCGCGAAGATCGGCAGCGAGAGGAGGTCGAGCCGCTGCGACCACGCATAGGCGTCGAGCGCGACGGGCAGCCCGACTGCCATCAGCATGGCGAGGACGAGCAGCGCGCCGCCCGCCGCCGCGTCCAGCGGGCCGATGGCAGCGGGCGTGGCCGCTGCACGGCGGTATCGGTAGCAACCGAGCGCGAAGGAGATCGGCGGCACGAGGCCGAGATAGGCGAGCGGCGTGTCGTACTTCATCGCGCCGATCAGATCTGAGAGCGAGAAGAAGTAGGCGACCACGACGCTCACGATGAGCGTCAGTGGCCGCCACGCAATGCCGATGGGCGCAGTCCGCGCACGCTCCTCGACCTGCCGGTGTGCGACATGGGAGATCGTCGCCATCCGAGCCTCGATTACTCTGCGACCGGCATGCGCATGCTGCGGCGGCGCAACGAGACGATCAGGCAGGCGACGATTGCAACCACGACGCCCGCGCCCAGGAGCCAGATTGCCATGGGCGCTTCCGGCAGGACCGGCGCGCCGGGATCGCACTTGTTGCCGTTGCCGTTGCCATTACCGCAGCCACCGTTGCCGTTGCCGTTGCCGCCCGCCGCCGCGAAGACCGGGTTGGTCGCCACGAAGAGGCCGATCGACAGAACTGCCAGCGTCACTACCAGTCGTACACGTTGCATGAGATACCTCCTGTAATCCGTCTGTTCCAAAAATCGCTCATCCAAAGGGTATAAATGAACTTCCATTCAGTATAACGCAGTCGAGCGTCGAAATGTGATGGATGATTTGTCAGGTTTCTCACCGGGATTTCAGGCGCGGGCGCGGCCGCCGGGGAAGCGCAAATTGAAGTGGCCCGCCGCGATGCCGCCGAGCATGCCGCTGACGCCGCGCTGGACGTACTCGACGAAGGCGTCATCGGCGGCGGGCTGCGGGGCGCGGTCGAGCCACCACTGCGCCCCGCGCTCAACGATGGCGAGGGTCAGTTCGGCGACGAGCGGCGACCAGAAGGAGTCCGGGGAGACTCCCTCCTTGACCGCCTGCGCGAGCGCCTGCTGGACGATCTCCTCGCGCACCTGACGGCGGGCCGTCTCGATCTCGACGCCGAGCGGGCTCTCCGCCGCGCCGGTGAAGAGGAGCATGAAGGCGGGCGGGTCCTGCCGGGCGGCGGCGATGTAGGCGCGCAATGCGGCGCCGCTCGGGGCGGCGGGCGCGGCGACAGCCTCCGTCATCGCGGCGGTGAGCCGGGCGGCGGTATCGGTGAGGATGGCGCGGTAGAGGTCTTCCTTGGAGGCGAAAGCACGGTAGAGGATCAGGCGCGTCACGCCGACGCGGCCGGCGATCTCCTCCATCGTCACGCTGCCGAAGCCTCCCTCGGCGAATGCTGTGGCGGCGACCCTCAATATCTGCTGCCGCCGCTCTGCACGCGGCAACCGGACCGTTTTCTGCGCCATCGCACGCCCCCGGAGGCGAAAGATACATCGTGAGTACACACGCGCATACGTTGCCGGGGGAGTATAGCAGTTTCGGAGAGGGAAACCTCACCCCCCCGGTCCCCTCTCACCTGCCCAAAGGGCACCCGCTTGTCAGCAATAGCGAGGGGGAGCAAGAGAGGAGCAACGACGGATGCATTTCTCCCCTCTCCATCGCCATACGAAACTCAATCATGCCGTGATCTATGGGCGATGGAGAGGGGGTGCCCTTTGGGCAGTGGGGGGTGAGGAACGACTACCTCATCCCGTCGCGCCCATACCGGCGGGAGCGGGCGCGATCAGGCGGCGCATGGCGCGATCGACGGCGGCGTATGCCTCCTCGATGGCGGCGATGCGGATCGGGGCGCCGTCGAGGAGGGCCGCCGCGCTGCGATGTTCGAGCGCCTCGCAGAGGCCGGCAAGCGCCGTCGCGCCGAAGAGGGCGCTAGTCGACTTCATCGTGTGCGCGGCGGATTGCAGGCCAGCCGCGTCGGTCGCGTCGAGCGATGCGTGCATGGCGGCAATCAGGCGCGGGGCGTCGTCGAGGAAGCATTCGATCAGTCCCGTGAGGCCATCCGCCCCGTCGTCGCCGACCATCGCGCGGATGTCGTCGAGCGTCGCGGTATCGAGGACGGACGGCAGCGCGTCGTCCCGCCCCGCCGTATCCGGGAGAGTGTTCCCATCGGCATCCCGCTCCTGTGCCGGGCCAAGCGGCTGGGCGCGCATCAGCGCATTGATGAGCGCGGTCACCTGCACGGGCTTGGTCACATAGTCATCCATGCCGGCATTGAGGCATTTCTCGCGGTCGCCCTGCATGGCGTCGGCGGTCATGGCGATGATGAAGGGGCGTGCGCCGCGCGGCCAGCGGCGGCAAATCCGGCGCGTCGCCTCCAGGCCGTCCAGTTCCGGCATCTGCACATCCATCAGGATGACATCGTAGGACTGCCGCTCCAGCGCCTGGATCGCTTCGAGGCCGTTACTCGCCACGTCGGGGCGGTAGCCCATCTTGCCGAGCAACTGGACGGCGAGCTTCTGGTTGACCACATTGTCCTCCGCGAGGAGGATGCGCAGGGGCATCCGCTCGGCGAGGCGCGGGTCGAGGTGATGTGCCCCCGCCTGCGGCATCGCCTTGCGCGGCGCGGCATCGAAGATGCCCATCAGGACATCGTGCAGATGCGACTGCTTGATCGGTTTGGCGAGGAAGGCGGCGAAGGCGGCTTGCTGCCCCTGCTCGCGCCGCCCCATCGAGGTGAGCATGACGAGCGGCAGCGCGCGGGCATCCCGATAGTCGCGGATGGCGGCGGCGAGGGCGATACCGTCCATATCGGGCATCTGCATGTCGAGAATGGCGACATCGAAGGGGTCGCCGCGCCGGATCCATTCCAACGCCTCCGCGCCGTGGGCCGCGCTGCGCGCCCGCATCCCCCAGTTCTGCGCTTGCAGGGTGAGGATGCGGCGGTTCGTCTCGTTGTCGTCGACGATTAAGATGCGCCGCCCGGCGAGCGAGGGCTGCGCGCTGCGCTGCCAGACGCGCGCCTGGGTCGGCTGGGAGGCGGCGGTGATTGTGAATGAGAAGGTCGAGCCCTCGCCCGGTGTGCTCTCCACCCACATCGTGCCGTGCATCAACTCGGCGAGCCGCTTCGAGATGGCAAGGCCGAGGCCGGTGCCGCCGTACATCCGTGTCGTCGAGGCATCTACCTGGCTGAAGGACTTGAAGAGGCGGTCCATCCGCTCCGGCGGGATGCCGATGCCGGTGTCCCGCACCGCGAAACGTACCGCGTGCCGCCGGTCAACGGCGCTGGCGGAGACGGAGACGACGACCTCACCGCGCTCGGTGAACTTGATCGCGTTGCCGATCAGGTTGACGAGCACCTGTCGCAGCCGGGTCACGTCGCCGACCAGCGTGCTCGGCACCCCATCGGCGATCAGGTAGGCGAGATCGAGATTCTTCTCGGCGGCGCGCGGGGCGAGGAGGTCGAGCGCGTCCTCGACGCAGTCGCGCAAGTCGAAGGGCTGCTCTTCCAGGTCGAGGTTGCCCGATTCGATCTTCGAGAAATCGAGGATGTCGTTGATGATCGTCAAGAGCGCGTCGCCGCTTGTGCGGATCGTCTCGGCATACTCCTGCTGCTCGGGCGAGAGCGGCGTATCGAGCAGCAGCCCCGTCATGCCGATCACGCCGTTCATCGGCGTGCGGATCTCGTGGCTCATGTTGGCGAGGAACTCGCTCTTGGCGCGGTTCGCGGCGTCCGCCGCCTCCTTCGCAGCGCGTAGTTCCGCCTCCGCCCGTTTATTCTCGGTGACGTCGCGGGTGATGTTCATGATTGCCGTGCGACCGCCGTACTCAATGACGGACGTGCTCAGAACGATGTTGATGAGCCGCTCGTCCTTACAGCGATGCACCGTCTCGAAGACTTGCAGGCCCTTCAGAACCTCCTGAACCCGCGCCATCGTTGTCGCCGGGTCAAGGGAGAGATCCCGGAGGCTCATCGCCATGAATTCGTTACCGGAGTATCCGTAGGTCTCGCACGCTTTCGGGTTGACCGCGAGAATCTCCAGCGAATGCGCGTCGAAGATGAGGATCGCGTCATTCGCGCTCTCGAAGAGGGCGCGGTAGCCCGTCTCGGAGGAGCGCAGCGCCTCTTCGATCCGGTTGCGCTCGGTCACGTCGCTCACGAGGACGAGGCGCGCCGCCCGCCCGCCGAAGCGGAGGCCATTGGCGACCGTCTCGACCTGGATCAGCGTGCCGTCCTTCTTGCGGTGATGCCACTCGCTGACGGCGCGATGGTCGTCACGCTCCGGCAACTGCGTGAGCAGGCGCGCGAAATCGTCGCCGGGCCGGATATCGGCGAGGGTCATGCCGAGGAACTCATCGCGGCTGTAGCCGTAATGGGCGAGCGCCGCGTCGTTGATGGCGAGGAAACGCAGCGTTTCGCGGTCGTAGACCCACATCGGATTCGGGTTGCCCTCGAAGAGGAGGCGATACTGCTCGGCTGCCTCTTGCAGCACGCTCGCGGCGTGGCGGCGCTCGGTGATGTCGGACATCGTGCCGATCAGCCGCACGCACTCCCCCGCCGCGTCGAACTGCGGGATCAGCCGCGTGATGACCGTCACTTCCCGGCCATTGGCGACGACGCGCTCCTCGTAACTGACCGATGTCCGCGCGCAGACTGCCTCCTGACACTTCTCGGTGAGCAGGGCCGCCTGTGTGGCGGGTAGCGAGTCGTTCAGTCGCTTGCCTGCCAGTCGCGCAGGCGTGAGCCCAGTCAGTTTCGTATAGGCGGCATCCACATGGGCGCAGCGGAAGGCATCTCCATCCGGTTCGAGCAGAAAAAGTGCATCGGAGATCGGGTCCGCACCGATCCGAAACTGGTTTGTATCCAACATCGTCGTTGCCGCCTCTCTGGCGTCGTGTCTGACAACTCTGTAATCCACCCTCGCGTCATACATTACACTGTAGTCAACGTATAGATTGCCGCCGATGTTACGGGCAGGCCGGGGATTGCCGCGAAAAGGAGGTGGCACCTCGCCTTTAGCCGCCGATGACTTGGCGGGGCTTCAGCAATCAGCGCGATGCTGGCATGTATCGTGCGGTCGCGATGCGCAGCAGGAAAGCCGAGTCAACGCAATGGCGTGTTGCCCACCGTGCGCGTGGCGGCGCACCTGCTTCCTCATGCGTACGATACAATGACCGCCGCGAGAGCCGGATGACCGATACAAGGAGGGAGCGCGCGTGCAGTGGGCCGAGACCGTTCTGGCGAACCTCAAGGAGCATGATGTTCGCCTGATGACCTATGTGCCGGACAATATGCTCATCCCGCTGATCGATGGCGCGCAGGCGGACCCGCACTTCACCGCCTTCACCGCGACGCGCGAGGAGGAGGCAATCGGCATCGCCTGCGGCGCAGACATGGCGGGGATGCGGGCGGTCGTCCTGATGCAGTCGAGCGGCTTCGGCAACACGGTCAACGCGCTCGCCTCGCTCGCCGTCCCCTACCAACTGCCGCTGCTCCTGTTCATCTCCGAGCGCGGCGTGATCGGCGAGTTCAACTCGGTGCAGATGCCGATCACGCGTGCTATGCGTCCGACGCTTGACGCGCTCGGCATCCCGCACGTCACGCTCTCGCGTATGGACGAACTGGCATTCCTCACTCACCGCATGACCCGCCAGTGCTTCCAGACGCGCACGCCCGCCGCGCTCTTCCTCTCGCCCCTGCTGACGGGGGGCAAGACGGATGTGTAGTAAAGGACTGAGGACTGAGGACTGAGGACTGAGGGCGGCCAACGGAACGCGTCACGATTCTCTCTCCTCGTCCTCGACCAATGCGACATACAAATCGCGGACGGTGCGCCGCGAACTACCCTACGGAGGTAGCCATGGGATCAACTCCTCAGTCCTCAGTCCTCATGCCGCCCAAAGGGCACCCGCAGTCCTTGCTCTCCCGCCTGGCGCTGACGCGCGCGCTCGTCGCGCTCCTCACGCATGAGGAGGCGGTGGTGGCGGGGATCGGCAACACGAATTTCGATCTCTTCGCCGCCGGGCACCGGCCGCAGAACTTCTACATGCTCGGCAGCATGGGGCTCGCCGTGCCGATTGCCCTTGGTGGCGCGGTGGCGCAACCGGCGCGGCACTTCTTCGCCCTCGAAGGCGACGGCTCGCTGCTGATGAATCTCGGCTGCCTCGCCACCGTCGCCGCCGTCGCGCCGCGCAACCTCGCGATCATCGTCTGGGACAACGGCTCTTACCAGATCACCGGCCAGCAGCGCGCGGCGACCAGTGGCGCGACCGACCTTGTCGGCGTCGCGCGGGCGGCGGGGATCGCCAGCAGCGCCTGGGCGGCGGACGAAGCGGACTTCACACGCCTCGTCACCGATGCCCTGACCACGGACGGCCCGCACCTGATCGCCGCCCACATCGACAACGCCCCCGGCGCCTCTCGCCCCGAGCGCGACCCCGTCCTCCTGCGCGACCGCTATATGCGCGGCATTGGCGCAGCAGACAGCAGTCTAGTAGGCAGCGGGCAGCGAGAGAGACGACCCCTCAACGGAACCGGAGGGCGCACGGCTGTGCGCCCCTACGAGGAATAGGGGCTGTGCTGAGACGATACGGCAACGGAGCATCACGGTGTAGGGGCGCACAGCCGTGCGCCCTCCGTCAGTCTCGCGCGTTCGAAAATTGTCCGGCGGACATCCCCGCGCGGCGGCCGAAGACGGCGCCGTTGGCGAGGCCGCTGCCGCCGGGGTAGTTGGAGTAAAAGAGGCCACCGACCAGTTCTCCGGCGGCGTGGAGGCCGGGGATCGGGCGGTTGGCGCGGTCGAGCACGCGGGCGTCGGCGTCGATCTTCACGCCGCCGAAGGTGAAGGTAATGCCGCAGGTGACGGCGAAGGCAAAGTACGGGGGCGTGTCGAGCGGCAGCGCCCAGTTGCTCTTCGGCGGCGCGATGCCGACCGTCCGCACGCCGTCCTTGATCGCCGGGTTGAAGTCGCCGGGCTGGATGGCGGCGTTGAATGCGGATACCGTCGCCTCCAGTGCGTCCGGGTTCAGGCCGATCTGCTCGGCGAGTGCCCGCACGCTGCCCGCCTCATGGCGCGAGACGCCGGGCGCGGTGTACTCGTCCTGTCGGAGCAGCGGGTCGGTCTTCGCGTCGAAGAGCTGCCAAGCGACTGCGCCGGGCTGCTTGAGGATTTCCGCGCCGTACTTCGCGTAGGTGTAGTTGCGGAAGTCCGCGCCCTCATCGAGGAAGCGTTCGGCATTGCGATTGACAACGACGCCAATCGGATACGACTGCTTGGAGAAACGGTGCGCGATCTCGCGGTCGCCGCTCGGCGGTGCGCCTGCATCCCACTGGATGGCATGGCAGCCACTCCAGTTGCCGTACGGCTGTGCTCCCAGATCGAGCGCCATCTGCAACACCTCGCCCGTGTTGTACGGCGTGCCGCGCACCTTCGCCACATCCCAATTCGGGCCGAGATAGGCGGCGCGTCGCTGCGGGTCCGCCTCGAAGCCGCCGCTCGCCAGCACGACCGCCCGTGCCGCGATCTCCGCGCGCCCCTCCGGTCCTGCCACGGCGACGCCCGTCACCGCGCCTCGCGCGTCCCGCAGCAGATCGACAACCGGGCTCTCGTAGCGGATGGCGATGCCGCTCCGTTCGGCGGCGGCCGTGTGCTGCGAGATCAGGCCGACGCCCTCGCCGACCGTGCCGAGCGGCAGGTTCCCAAAGAAGCGCGACTTGCCCTCGACCGTGAACGACTGCCGCTCGTACATCAGTTTCCAGCGGATGCCTTTCGTGTGCATCCACCGTACCGCGTCGGCGATGTCGTTGACGAGGATGCCCGCCAATTCGCGGTCGCACCGCCCCTCGGTGATGCGGAGCATGTCGGCCATGAATTGCGCGGCGGTGTACGGCGGCAGGTCCACCAGTGCGGCCTGCGCATCGGTGAGATCATCGAGCATGGGGCGCAGATCGTCCAGCGTGTTGAAGGTTGTACGCGTCGCGCCCGCCGTGAAGTAGCTGTTCCCGCCCGCCCAGGCGCGCGGCGCTTTCTCGACGATGAGCACACGCTCGACCTGCTCCCGCGCCGCGTGCGCCGCACAGAATCCGGCGTTGCCACTCCCCACTACGACGACATCGTATGCTTCGGGCATCGGGCCTCCGGTGATAGCAGGCAGCAGGAAGCGGGCAGTCGGCCCGCGCTGCGTCAGTATAGCAGGGAGGTTCGTGGATCGCGGTTCGGCACTTAGTCCTTAGTCCTCAGTCCTCAGTCCTTAAACGAGATTGGTGGCGAGAGGGCTTGGAGGAGCCATCGCCACCGGGCAAAGGGGGACAGGGCAGACAGAAATGTGCGTTGTTGTTCCCGCTCCACCGTCTCAGTGAACCGTCGCGTAGCGTCGAGAGCCTGGGACGGGTGGTCGCGCGGTGAAGCGCGGCGCGGGATGTTCGGGACCAAAGTCAACGAGTGTTGTCGTCATCAGCGGGGCGGGACTTCCAGAGCGATCATTCGTCTTTCGTGCCGCCGGTTTCGCTTCCTCCTCATCACACCCGAATGCCATTCACTGATGATAACGGGATAGGGATATAAAATGTGATGGGCAACCAGATTTTATCTCAAGTCCCTGCTTCGCGGCGTATCGCGCAGGATGACGCGAGGAGGGACGCGACAGCATCGGCGCTCGCGGGGTGTCGTCGGTGCCCGGTCATCCCGCGTATGATGCGCGCGATGCTTTGTGGTAGCGTAGGCTTCAGGCTGCACGAGGAACGCAGGCTGAAGCCTGCGCGACCGGATACGGAGAGGCCGATGACGACGCGTTTGCTGCATAACCCGCTCGTTCGCGCCGCGCGGAGCGTGCCGCCCGACCATGCACCATACGAGTTCCACCGCCGCTTCCCCGGCTATACGCCGTCGCCGCTGACGGAGATGTCCGCGCTCGCGGCCGCCCTCGGGGTCGGTCGCCTCTGGGTAAAGGATGAATCGTCCCGGTTCGGCCTCCCTTCCTTTAAGATTCTTGGCGCGTCGTGGGCGACCTATCGCACCCTCACCGACCGCCTCGCCATGCCGGGCGCGTCACTCGATGCGCTGCGCGCCGCCCTCACGGGCCGCCCCCCGATGACCTTGGCGACCGCGACGGACGGCAATCATGGCCGGGCGGTGGCGCGGATGGCGACCCTGCTCGGCTGCCGGGCGCATGTCCTCGTCCCGGCGGGCACGGTGCACGAACGCATCCGCGCCATTGCCGGCGAAGGCGCGGTCGTCACCATCGTCGATGGGACGTACGATCAGGCGGTCGCCCAAGCGGCGACGGAAGCGGGGCCGGACTGCCTCGTCATCTCCGACACCTCCTGGCCTGGCTACGAGGATGTGCCGCGCTGGATCACGGAGGGGTACGGCACCATCTTCACCGAAGCGGACGTGCAATTGGGCAATCAGCGACCGGACCTCGTCGTCGTGCAGATCGGCGTCGGCTCGCTCGCGACTGCGGTGGTGCGCCACTATCGCCCGATCGGTGCGCGCATCGTCGGCATCGAGCCGACGAGCGCGGCATGCATGTTGGCGTCGGTCGAAGCGGGCCGGATCGTCGCGGTGCCGGGGCCGCACACCTCGATCATGGCCGGGCTGAACTGCGGTGTCCCCTCGCTGCGCGCCTGGCCCGTCGTCTCCACCGGTGTCGATCTCTTCGTCGCCATCGAGGATGAGCGGGCGCGGGAAGGGATGCGCCGGATGGCGGAGGCGGGCATCGTCGCGGGCGAGACAGGCGCGGCGGGCGTCGGCGGGCTGCTCGAACTGCTCGCCGGCCCCGATGCGGCGCGCGTCCGCGATCTGCTCGCAATTGACCAGTCCACCCGGGTACTCTGCCTCAGCACCGAAGGTGCGACCGATCCCGTCGCATATGGACACATCGTCGGACTCGCGCGGGAAAGGAATTGAACCACGGAGACACAGAGGTCACAGAGAAGGGGAAGAACACACCATGTCATGCAGAGATGAGGTGCTCGTTTGTGCGAAGGATGCTGTACACCGCACTGGGAAAGAGGAGTTCACGATACAGAACATTCTCGAATGCATGAAACAGAAAGGTTCCCGGTACAAGGAGTCTACGATCAGGACCCATATCACTTCTCGATTGTGCTCGAACGCTCCGGTAGTGGCTCAGTTTGAATCGTGAGGGGCGGGATTTGACCTACTAGGCACAGAAGTGTACGTACGACCTAGCCCAATTTAAGAGTGCAGACTATGGGTATTGACAATTGTACGACATTGGCGTATAGTCACGCCATGATGCGTGAACGGTCAAGCAACACCAAGCGGCCACGCGACCTGAATCAACTGGCGGCGAATATCGTTAACGATGCTACTAGCGATGAGCCGGTAAAGGAAGCCCCTGCATCCGAGAAGAATCCCCATGCCGCTGCGCTTGGGCGGCTCGGTGGCAAGAAGGGTGGCCCTGCACGAGCCATTAGTCTGAGTGCGGAGCGCCGATCCGAGATTGCTCGGAAGGCTGCGGAGGCGCGTTGGCACGATAAACGAGGGGATGACTAATGGCCGGAGCACTGCCAATAAGCGCCAACGAGTTCATCGAGAGACACATCAATACAAGCCTCACGGAAGTTGAGCAAGCCTTTGATTGCGATGCCTTGTGTATGGTTGGCGCTCTCACAGATGGCGTAGATGATCTATTCCGAGCCGTGATCGAGGAGCGGCGGCAGCGGGCAGATTCACGCGACCATCTTGCCGTAATCCTCACGACAAACGGTGGGTATATTGAGCCGGTTCAGAGAATCGTAGACACGATCCGTCACCACTACGCGCATATCATTTTTATCATTCCTAACTATGCGTTCTCGGCTGGCACCATTCTGGCGATGTCTGGTGATGACATCTATATGGATTACTACTCGCGGCTTGGCCCGATTGATCCGCAGGTTCAGACCGACAGAGGGCAATCAGTGCCAGCACTTGGTTATTTGGTCCAATGGGAACGCCTTCTCAAGAAGGCAAAGAAAGGGACACTGACTCTTGTTGAGGCCCAACTCATGATAGAGGGCTTTGACCAAGCGGCGCTCTACGGCTATGAACAAGCGCGGGAGCTTTCGATCACTCTGCTGAAAGAATGGTTGGCCGCGTATAAGTTCAAGAACTGGACAGTCACAGAAACTCAGAGGCGTCCGGTTACGTCTCAAATGAAGAAGAAACGTGCGGAGGAAATCGCACGTGAACTGAACAATACGGATCGGTGGCATAGTCATGGTTATGGCATCTCAATGGCGGTGTTGCAGAATGATCTAAACATGAAGATCGCTGACCTAGTGCTTGCTCAGAAGAGGCAGTCGAGCATGGTGGTTTGGCGGCAGAATGAACAACAACGCGGGCGGAGCAGCCCGGCTGAAACTGACAGAAACGACGCCGTCCCGATAATGCTCAAAGAGGT
>JBPCMC010000318.1:0-4523 GCA_051002645.1 Thermomicrobiales bacterium | reverse complement strand
CGAAGTTCGCGGGCGACGCGACCGGGGCGGTCGGCGGGGGTGCGGCGCCATCGATTGCGCCGGACACATTGCAGCACGAACCACAGACGCCCGACGCCCACAGCCACGATCCGGCGAAGTCCGGCACCGATATGCGGGATGACGGCTGGGTGAAGGAAGGTCAGGGGTCGCAACTCGCGTCCGAACGCGAGGGTGTGCCCGAGGGTGAGATGCCGCACAACGTGCCGGAATCCGCCGCACAGCCGCGTCCCAAAGCGTAATCCATCGCCGCACCCCGTTGGGCGTTTCCGACCATGCTCCATCCGTCCGTGCGACCTGACACACCGCGCGGTGTCTCCGTGTGTGAGATATGCGATGATTGCGCACGGGTGACGGTATGGTGTGCGGGGGAGCGACACGGCGTATGGAGGACCGGACGGGGCGATGGTTGGCGGGGCGGTATCGCTTGGATCGCCGTATCGCCACGGAAAGAACTGGAGATCGCTACGAGGCGTGGGACGGCGCGGCCCTCCTGGGTGTCGTGGTGTGGACACTCGCCCCCGCCCTCACGGAGCCGTCCGACGCGCTCAGCCGCTACGAGGGGCTGACGACACAGATGCGCGCGCTCGGCCACCGGGGGATGATCGCCGTGCGCGGCATTGACCGGGATGGCGAGACACTTTTTCTTGTGCTCGACGCGCCGCCCGGACCGTCGCTCCGCACGCTCCTCCAGGAACGGGATACGCCCTTCACCATCGCGGAAGCGACCCGCCTGCTCGGGCCGGTCGCGGACGCCCTCGACGCGCTCCATGCGGTCGGCGCCATTCATCGCCACGTCGCGCCGGAAACGATCTTCGTGACACCGGACGGCGGCGCCCTCCTCGCGGAACCGCTCTACGCACCGCCGGGGATGGATGGCGCGCTCTTCGGCCCCTCGGCGTGCCTGAGTCCGGAGCAGGCGCGCGGCGACGCCCTCACCGGCGCCGCCGACATCTACGCGCTCGGTGCGGTGCTCGCCGAAATGCTGACTCTGACCGGCCATCCCACCGACACGGGCACGCCCCTCGTCCGGCGCGTCACGCGCACCCTGGCGCGTGCCTTGAGTCCCGATCCCGCTCATCGCCAGGGCACGGCGCGGACGCTCATCGCCGAAATCGGCGGCGATGAGCGGGAGCCGATGGGGGCAACGACGGCGCTCCCACGCGGCGCGACGGCGGATGATACCGTTGCCCACCACCTGCCGGTGGCGCCTGCCCGCCGTCCGGCGCCGACAGTCGTGCCCACCGCATACGACGAGTCGGACGCCACCGAGTACCTGCCGGACGATGATGCCGCGCGCGGGCCGCGCGCGCGGTCGCTGCCGCCCGCACTGGTCATGCTGACCGCGCTCGTGCTGCTCGGCGCGCTCGTCCTCGGCACGCTCGTCGTCAAGCGCAATCAGACGCTGACGACCCAGCAGGGCCACTACGCGACGGCGGAGACCGCACTCGGGCAGGGCGACTACGACACGGCAATCAGCGAGTTCGGCGCGGCGGGGACGTACCGGGACGCGCCGACCCGTGCGCAGGCGGCGGCCACCACGAAGCAGCAACAGGACAATTACGATGCCGGGACTGCGGCGCTCGGCCAGCAAGACTACGCCGCTGCCGCCGATGCGTTCGGCAACGCGGGCACCTTCCGCGACGCCCCGCAACGGCGGGCCGATGCGCTCCGCCTCGGCGATCAGCAACAGGCGTACATGGACGGGCAGAGCGCGCTTGCAAAGGAAGACTATCCCGCAGCGGCGACTGACTTCGCCCGCGCGGGCACGTACCTGGATGCGCCCCGGCTGGCGACGCAGGCGCAGTCGTTGATTGGGCAGCAGCAGCAATATCAGGCCGGTCTCGACGCTTCCGGGCGGGAAGATTACGCGACGGCCGCCGCCGCATTCCGTTCTGCTGGCGCGTACAAAGACGCCCCGCAGCGCGCTACTCAGGCCGAGAAACTGCGCGGCCAGAAAGTCGCGTACGACGCGGGCGCCGCCGCGTTTGCGCGGGAGGATTACAAGGGCGCGAAGCAGCAGTTCGATGCCGCAGGCGACTTCAAGGATGCCCAGGCACGCGCGGCCCAGGCGTCCCAGGAGGATCAACTCCTGACGAAGTACACCAGCGCACAGACACATTTGCAGACCTCCCAATGGAAGGAGGCGTATGCCGAGCTGCAAGAGATCAACAAGGTGCGCCCGGACTACAAAGACGTGCGCGCGGTGATCAATCACCTCGAGAACGATGTCGCCAACCCGACCGTCGTCGATCTCTCTGCCGCGCTCAATCAGGGCAACGGGTACAAAGAGGCGTGGGTGGCCGTCAACAACCTGATCGGCCAGCCGGTGACGTGGCTCTATGTCGCCTCCCGTCAGACGGCGGACAGCGCCAGGCCGGAGCAAGTCAGCGCCATCTCCGTCGCGCTCGTCGCCACGCAGGGAGGGAAGGAGGCGCTGAACACGGACCTCCCCGTGCTCGCCGCCAATAGCGACTTGCGCGACAAGAACGCGCTCCGGCCTGGGGAAGCGTTCTCCGTCGTCACCGATAAAGGGCAGACAATCGAAGTCGCGGGGTTCGGCAAATATCGCGCGCGATTGACTGTCACGAATCTCGCCTTCCCGCAGAAGATTTCAGGCAACGACAGCGCCGGGACGATCAACACCTTTTTCAGCCGCCTCGCCATTGAAGTCACACTGGCGCCAAAGGCGGCCTAAACCTGCCGCACAACCCATGGGAGCGAGCCGCCAATACTGCCCAAAGGGCACCCGCAAGGACGCCAAGAGGGGATAGAGGAAAACGACTTCTCTCCCCGTATTTCTTGGCGCTCTTGGCGCTCTTGGCGTTTCAGAAACCGTCTCTTAACATAAGATGCCGCGAGCGGGTATACTCGTCCGCATGAACGTACGTGCGCCGGTCCGATCCCGACAGTGAGTGAGCAACGGCGACGGTTGATCGTCGCGGGCGTGACGGGCACGGCGATGCTGCTGATGATCGTCCTCGTGCTCGGCATCACGCTGCGTGGGCATGGCGGGCCGCCCGTCGCCCCGAAGCAGGACACGAATCCCACCGGGCGGGAGACGCCGCGCACCGGCTTCCCGACCTTCCCCGCCACGCTGCCACCGACCTCCGGCGTGCCGCCGACGCCGACGGCCGCGCCGCCGCGTGGCACCATCGTCTACGAGCGGAGCGGCACGATTTTCCTGCTCATCCTCGGCGGGCAGGAGCGGACGCTCGTCCCCGCCGGGATGCAGCCGAAGATCGCGCCGGACGGCACGCGCGTCGTCTATGTCGGGCGCGCCAGCGGGGCGGGGAACAGCCTCCTCCTCGTCGATACCCGGTCGCGGCAACTCTCGCTCGTCACCGATCAGGCGCGCGACCCCGCCCTGCCCGTCTGGTCGCCGGACGGGCAGCGCATCGCCTTCCGGGCAGCGGTGAACGACACGACCGAAATCTTCGTCGTCAACGCCAACGGGACGGGCCTGCAACAGGTGACACACGGCCAGACGAAGACGGACGCCGCCACCCAACCCGCGTGGACGGCAGACGGTGGCGCGCTCTATTTCAAGAATCAGGAGGATGGAGCGTTCTACCGCATCCCGGAGGCGGGTGGCGCGCCGACGCGCATCCACGCGGCGAGCGGCGAGCAGTACGACCTCGCGCTCTCGCCGGACGGCACGTCGCTCGCCTTCACCCAGCGCGGGCCGGACGAGCAGGAATTCTCCCTCTACACGATGAACGCGGACGGCGCCAACGAGCGCCGCGTCGCCACCCTGCCGACGATCACCGCCGCGCAGCAACTCGGCGGCCTCGCCTGGTCCCCGACGGGCGCGGCAATCCTCGTCTCCAGCGGCGGCTCCTTCCGGGAGGAAGTATACGACCTGAAGAGCACGCGCCCCTCGACCACCGCCGTCGCCTACGGCGCGTGGCCCTCCTGGATCGCCGCCGAAGTCACCGGGCCGTGAAATCTAATACCGGGATTGCCTCTTTCGGACAGATCAGGCGATACTATACGTATGCCTTCAAGGAAGCGCATATGCAACACGAATCGTCACGAGAGGCGGGGCGATGTTTCGAGCATTTTGGAGCAGGCGACGCCCGCGCGTGGTAGCAATCAGTGCCGCAGTGCTGCTTGTGGGTGCGGTCCTCATCGGGTTCATGGCAGTCAGCGCGGCGCCGGATCTAAAGGTGACACAGCGCGCTACCGCCTCGGCCAGCTACTACGCCACGGAACGGGCCAGGTTCTGCAATTCCCCAGAAAAGCAGGCTATTGTAGACAAGGAAGCAACACAAACAGGTGGCTTGGCACTCACGCCACCTCGTCCCATCCCAACGCATGATCCGCACGCTACATTCGCACCACTACCTACGCCAGTTTACCTTACCGGCATCTTCGAGTTGGGTGTGTCCTGTCAAGTGTGTAAATACATGATGCGGTTCCGTCGAAAGGTCGAAAGGTCGAATCAGTCCGCCGCGATTAGGGTCGGCAGTTCCTGCTGCCGCTGAATCACGCTCGCCAGCGAC
>JBPCMC010000317.1:0-6146 GCA_051002645.1 Thermomicrobiales bacterium | reverse complement strand
AAAGAATGAGGACGGAGATGGATGTCGTTGGTGGCGGGCTTCCAGCCTGCAGAATCCGCAGATCGGAAGCCTGCCACCACCGACGCATTCACAATCCGTCGTCTCGGTCCGTTAGCGGTCGCGCTCGACCCCCGCAATGGCGGCCTGTGCTGCCGCGAGGCGCGCGATCGGGACGCGGAATGGGGAGCAGGAGACGTAGTCAAGGCCGATACCGTCGCAGAAGGCGACCGACGATGGCTCGCCGCCATGTTCGCCGCAGATGCCGACTTTCAGCGCGGGCTTGGTCTTGCGGCCGAGTTCGGTACCCATCGCGACGAGTTTGCCGACACCCTGCTGATCGAGCACCTGGAATGGATCGGCGGGGAGGATGCCGCGATCGACGTAGAGCGGCAGGAAGCGACCGGCGTCGTCGCGGCTGAGCCCGAAGGTCGTCTGCGTCAGGTCGTTGGTGCCGAAGGAGAAGAAATCCGCCTCGGTAGCGATCTCATCGGCGATCAGCGCGGCGCGGGGTAGTTCGATCATCGTGCCGATGGTGTACGGTACCCGCGTTCCGGCACTGGCGAAGACCTCTTCAATCGTTTCCGCGATCAGGGCGCGTTGGCGCTTCAATTCCTCAACGGTGCTGACGAGCGGCACCATGATTTCCGGCTCGACGACGACGCCGTCGCGCAGTACCTCGATGGCTGCGGTGATGATGGCGCGCGCCTGCATGCGGGTGATCTCCGGGTATTGGATACCGAGGCGGCAGCCACGGAAGCCGAGCATCGGGTTCGCCTCGTGCAAGGCGTTCACCTTATCGCGCACCTGCTGGACGGGGATGCCGAGTTTCGTCGCGAGGTCCTGCTGCTCGTCGGCGGTATTCGGCAGGAACTCATGCAAGGGCGGGTCGAGCGTGCGGATCGTGACCGGGAAGCCGTCCATCGCGCGGAAGATGCCGGCGAAGTCGGCGCGTTGGAGCGGCTCGATCTCCGCGAGCGCCGTTTCGCGCTCCTCGCGGGAACTGGCGAGGATCATCGCGCGCATGGCGTCGATCCGATTGCCCTCAAAAAACATGTGCTCGGTGCGGCAGAGCCCGATGCCCTCCGCGCCGAACTCGCGGGCGACGGTTGCGTCATGGGGCGTGTCGGCATTGGCGCGCACCTTCAGCCGCCGCTCGCCGTCCGCCCACGTCATCAGGGTGGCGAGGTCGCCGCCGACGGTCGGCTCGACCGTCGGCACTTTGCCGAGCATGACATTGCCGGTCGCGCCGTCGATGGTGATGAAGTCGCCGATGCGGAAGGTGAACTCGGCCACATGCACTTCGCCCTTGCCGTAGTCGATCTGCAAGGCGGAGCAGCCGGAGACGCACGGCTTGCCCATCCCGCGCGCGACGACGGCGGCGTGCGAGGTCATCCCGCCACGGGCGGTGAGGACGCCCTGCGCGGCGACCATGCCGTGAAAATCCTCCGGGCTCGTCTCGATGCGCACGAGGATGACCGGCTCGCCCGCCTGCCCGCGCTGCTGCGCTTCGTCGGGGTCAAAAACGACCTTGCCGGTCGCTGCGCCGGGCGAGGCGGGCAGGCCCGTCGCCAGAACCTGCACACGCGCGGCGGGGTCAATCGTCGGGTGAAGCATCTGGTCCAGTTGCGCCGGTTCGACGCGGCTGACCGCCTCGCGCTGATCAATAAGCCCTTCGTTCGCCATCTCGACGGCAATCTTCACCGCCGCCGCCCCGGTGCGTTTGCCGCTGCGCGTTTGCAGCATATAGAGCTCGCGGTGCTGGATGGTGAATTCGAGGTCCTGCATGTCGCGGTAGTGGCGCTCCAACCGCTCCGCGATGCCGAGCAGTTTCGTGAATGCCTCGCCCAGCAGCGGGTCGTCGCCCATCTCAGCGACGGGCTTCGGCGTGCGCACGCCAGCGACGACATCTTCACCTTGTGCATTCGGCAGGTATTCACCGAAGAGACCACGCTCGCCCGTGTTCGGGTTGCGCGTGAAGCAGACGCCCGTCGCGCAATCGTCGCCGAGGTTGCCGTAGACCATCGACTGCACGTTCACGGCGGTGCCGAGATCATCGGGGATGCTGTTCTGGCGGCGATAGCGGATGGCGCGCGGGTTATTCCACGAGCGAAAGACCGCCTCGATTGCCATCCGCAGTTGCTCGTGGGGATCGTCCGGGAATTCGGTGCCGCTCTCGCGCCGCACAATCGCGCGGAACTCCTCGGACAACGTTTTCAGATCGTCCGCCGGGATTTCCGTGTCGCTGGTTACATTGCGGCGTCGCTTAACACGGTCGATGGCGTCCTCGAACAACTCGCTATCGACCTCAAGCACCACCTTCCCGAACATCTGGATCAGGCGGCGCATACAGTCGTAGGCGAATCGCGGGTCGCCCGTCTCCTCGATCAGACCGGCGAGGGATTGGGGAGAGAGGCCGAGGTTGAGGATCGTGTCCATCATCCCCGGCATGGAGAACTTCGCGCCGCTGCGGACAGAGACGAGTAGCGGCAGCCGCTCGCCACCGAATGACCGGCCCATCTGCCGCTCGACCTCGCGCAGTCCGTCGAGCGCCTGCTCCCAGAGGCCGCCGGGGAGGACACCGTCGCCAGCGAGATACTCGTTACATGCGGCGGTGGTGATCGTGAAGCCGGGGGGCACGGGCAAGCCCGCGTTCGTCATCTCCGCGAGGTTCGCGCCTTTGCCGCCGAGCAAATCGCGCTGGCTCGCGTCGCCGTCCCGGAAGAGATAGACCCAGCGTGTCGCCGTTGTCGCCAACTCGGCCTCCTTCGTATACGAGGACTGAGGACTGAGGACTGTGTGGGGTGAAGATCGTCCTTATCTTGGCATGGAGTATACCGCCAGCGGTCGCCGTGTGCTGCGTGAATCGGATGTTAGCGGGCGTATGCGTTCTGGAGGGAACCTCACCCCCGTCCCACTCCATTGCGATGGAGAGGGGTGACTCAAGTGTAGCGTCGTGGCATTTCGCAAATATCGTGAATTTTACGAAGATCGCTCCCCCTCTCCATCGCAATGGAGAGGGGGCAGGGGGTGAGGTTCCCCAGCCCGTCGCAGAACGTATACGACCTAGATGCTAGTGGCGCTTTTCGATCCGGGCTAACGAGGCCATCAACTTCTTGACGCCCGCGCCGACGAAGGCGATGGTCACTTCCTGATCGTCGCCGAGATCGCGCACCGCAACGACCGCGCCATCACCGAACTTCGGGTGCGACACTTTATCGCCGGTGCGGAAGGCAGCGCCGTTCGACGATGGCGCGGCAGCGCGCGGCGTGTCCCATCGCGTGATGTTCACTTGCGGCGGGGCGAGGGCCGGTAAGCGCCGCGCGGATGTACCGGTCTCCTCGATGATGTCGGGCGGGATCGAATCGACGAACCGCGAGCGGGTCGCGTATTGCTCGTTGCCCCACACAGTGCGCTTGAAGACATGGGAGATGTAGAGCCGCTCTTTGGCGCGGGTGATGCCGACGAAAAAGAGCCGCCGCTCCTCCTCCAACTCGCGCGGGCTCTCCTGCGAGCGGATGTGGGGCAGGATATTCTCCTCCGCGCCGACGATAAAGACGACCGGGAATTCAAGCCCTTTCGCGGCGTGCAGGGTAATCAGCGTCGCGCGTTCGGTGTCCGATGCGGTGCGGTTGTACATGTCCTGATCCGAGACGAGCGCTGCTTCCTCCAGAAAGGTGGCGACGGCGCTCTCCGGCCCGAGCGATTCGTAGTCGGCGACGACGGTGCGCAGTTCGTTGACGTTCTCGACGCGGTCCACGTCGTCGATGCCGCCTTCGGTCAGCATCTGCAAGTAGCCGGACCGCTCCATCAGCACATCGAAGAAGGCGAGCACGCCGACATCGAGCATCGTCGCGCGCATCTTGGCGACGAAGCGGGCGATGTCCGCCAGCCCGGTGGCGGGGCGACCGGAGACGGGCGGCAGCGGCTCCATGCCCTCGACGAGCGCGCGGCAGCCCGCGATTGGCGCCGTATTGTGCGCCCGCGCCCAGGCATTGAGCGCCGCGACGGATTGCTTGCCGATGCCGCGCCCGAGGGGAGTATTGTCGATCACGCGCTCGAAGGCCGCGCCGTCCGCCGGGTTATGCACGAGGCGCATCAGCGCGAGGACATCCTTCACTTCCTTGCGCTCGTAGAAGCGCGTGCCGCCAATCAGTTGATAGGGCAGACCGAAACGGATGCACGCCTCCTCCATGATGCGGCTCTGGGCATTGGTCCGGTACATCACTGCGCAATCGTTCGTCCGGTATTTGCCGACGGTGACGAGCCGTTGAATCTCCTGGACGACGAACTGCGCCTCCTGCCCCTCGTCGTAATGCTCGCGTACGGAGATCGCCGGGCCGGCGTCGTTGTCGGTGCGCAAGGTCTTCACTTTGCGCTCGGTATTCATGCTGATGACGGCCTGCGCGGCATCGACGATCCGCTTGGTGGAGCGGTAGTTCTGTTCGAGCAGGAGCGTCTTCGCCTTCGGGAAATCGCGCTCGAAGTCGAGAATGTTGCGGATGTCGGCCTGCCGCCAGCCGTAAATGCTCTGGTCAGGATCGCCGACGACGCAGAGGTTCTGGTGCGCGGCTGCCAGTTCTTTAACGAGGCGATACTGGACGTGATTCGTGTCCTGATACTCATCGACATGGATGTAGCGATAGCGATGCTGATACCGTTCGAGAACGTCCGCATGTGTGCCGAAGAGTTGGAGCGTCGAGAGGAGCAAATCGTCGAAGTCGAGCGCGTTGTGGCGGCGCAGAAGGCTCTGATAGACCGGGTAGACGCGACCGGCGACCTCCTCCCAATACGACGATGCGAGGCTGGCGAACTCGCTTGCGGTCACGCCATTGCTCTTCCCGGCGGAGATGGTGCTGAGGATGGTGCGCGGTCCGTACTGCTTCGGGTCGAGGTTGAGGTCGCGCAGCGCTTGCTTCATCGTGTTGATCTGGTCGGCGTCGTCGTAGATGGTGAAATCCCGCGCGATGCCGATCCGCTCGCCATCCCGCCGCAGGACGCGGGCGCAAAAGGAATGAAAGGTGCCGACCGTCAGCCCATTCACCTGCGGGCCGACGATCCGCTCCATGCGGTCGCGCATCTCCTTTGCCGCTTTATTCGTGAATGTCACGGCGAGGACGTGGTGCGGATCGACATGGCGCACGGCGAGCAGATAGGCGATCCGGTGTGTCAGGACGCGCGTCTTGCCACTGCCCGGCCCCGCCACAATGAGGACGGGGCCTTCGGTCGTCGTGACGGCCTCGCGCTGTTGCGGATTGAGGCCACTGAGGATCGATTCTTCGACGGTCATGCTGCGAACATACCCCTTGCGCTCCGAACACCGGCGCGGGTGTCTGTACACCCGTGACAACGCCAGTGTACATGCTCAGTGCGGGTTGTGGTAGGGGATACGACGGTGGTGAACCTCACCCCCTCCCCTCGCCATCGCAATGGCGAGGGGTGCCTCGCGTCTAGAGCCGTGGCTTACCACAAAGACGCATCTTCTCCGTATTTGCTCCCCCTCTCCATCGCGATGGAGAGGGGGCAGGGGGTAAGGTTCCCCGCCCGGTCACGGAACAGCATACGTCCTGATGATGCGAGTCAGCGCGTCAGTTTGATGCCGAAGTCATCGAGATGGCTGAGGATATAGATGAGAAAGGCGCTCGACCCGGCGATGCCGATGATGGAGCAGATGATACCGGCCACGGCCTGGCGGCGGTCGGCGCTTGGCGCTGGCACGTAGCCTGATCGCTCGCGTCGGCGGATTTCGTTCAGACCTATCAGGCTGAAGATCAGCCCGAGCACGCCGATAACAATCCCGACCCAACTGAGGATCATGCCGGGTATGCTGACGATGCCGAGCCACATACCGGCAATTGCCTTGCCACTGCGCGCGGGCTGATACGGCTGACCGGGTACCACCGGATACGGAGGGGGCGGATAGGCATAGGTCGGCACCGGCGCCGTGGGGATCGGCGCGGCATACGGTGCCTGCGGCTGCGGCAAGTACGGAGCAGGCTCGGGTGCGATGGCGATACCCGGTTCCGTCCCCGGACGACCGGCGACTTCCGCGCCGCAGTTCTGGCAGAAGCGCGCGCCGTCCGGCACTTCCGTTCCGCATGTCGGACATTTGACCATGCCTCTGTTTCCTCTTCCCACCCGATCAGGCG
>JBPCMC010000316.1:0-11887 GCA_051002645.1 Thermomicrobiales bacterium | reverse complement strand
CGTGCGATCTCGGTCAGACCACGCAACTCGTCCTCGCGCGGTTTCCAGTCCGGCCAGATGAAGGCGTAGTGGACGAAACCGGGCCGCACCTCCTGCCCGGCGCGCGGCTCGAAGAGTTCGACGCGATAGAGACCGTCGCCCCGGTCGATCATGGCGATTCGCCGGTCGCCGCGATCAACGACGTATGAGCCGCGCGCCCCCTGCGTGTAGATGTTCAGCATCTGCTCGAAGGCGGGCGTCGTTGCCGCCTGGACGCCGATATGATCGAGCGTGGACGCTACCTCCGCCGGGATGCCGAGCCCGACGAGATATGCCTGATGCTCGCGCAGGCGGGAGGTATTCTCGCCGCCGTTCAAATCGACATATCCCTCATTGGCGAGATGCGCGTCGTGATTACCCGTGTGCGACATGGGGCGCCTCCTCGATGATCGTAAGGGGAATAAAGGTTTGACCTTGTCCGTGCGCGGGCATACGGGCCAGGGTCTGGACGACTTCAAGTAGTTGACCCGCCGGGGCAATCGTCCGGCCAAGTTGCTGGGAGAGGGCGGGCAGCGTCATATCGTCCACCGTCACGAGGCCGCGCTCGTCGAACATCGAGCGGGGGAGGAATAGGGGTTCGTCCGTTTGCTCGCCGCCGAACTCCTCCAGCAGACATTTGCCGCTAAGCAGACCGGAGACGGTGATGTCCGGCCCGAAGAGGCGATTCTCGATGGCGCGGACTTCAATGGACGCGCCCGTCTCCGCGTTGACGTCCGCAACGAGCGCGCGCATCGTCGGCGCGATCAGCGTCGCGCAGCCGATGGTCGCGCGTTGGCCATGCAGGTTGCGCGGCAGCGTCTTGCGCTTCTTCGCCCGCGCCCACTCGTCGATCAGGAGGCGGGTCAGACCAATACCGTCCTCCAACTGCGGGAAGCCGTCGTAGCGGCTGGCGGGCGGCAGCGGCGTGCCGGTATTGAGGTAGAGCTCGTCGGCGGCATGGACGATGCTCCGGCCATGCTCGGCGCGCAGCCGGGTTTGCCAGCCGCGAATCTGCGTCAGTATTTGCCGCATCTCGTCCAGGGTGAACATGCGCAGGGCGGGCTCGTCGAGGATGCGATGCTGCTCGCGATACCACTCCTCGCGGTGCAGCCCGCGCCGTGTCAACCCGACCGGCACCGCCGCGATCGACTGCATATGCGGCATCAGGGTGAGCAAGTCGGCAATCGATCGGTCGAGCTCCGCGCCGTCGTTCACTTCCGGGACGAGGACGAGTTGGGTGTTGAATTCGATATCCATCGCGGCGAGGCGGCGGAGGTCTTCCATGATCTTGCCGCCGCGCCCGTTGGTCGAGCGCACCAGCCGCTCGCGCACGACCGGATTGGTGGCATGGACGGAGATGTGCAGCGGCGAGAGCCGCTCCGCGCCGATGCGCTCGAAGTCCGCGTCTTTGAGGTTGGTGAGCGTGATGAAGTTGCCGTAGAGGAATGAGAGCCGGTAATCGTCGTCCTTGATGTACATCGTCTGCCGCAGGCCGGGGATGCCCTGCTTGAGGAAGCAGAAGGTGCAGTGATTGTCGCAGACATGCACGCCATCAAAGGCCGCTGAGGGGAAGCGGATGCCGAGCGGCTGGTACTCCTCGTTGTCGACGTCGATATCGAATTGCTCGTCGCCGCGCCGCACGGTCAGCGTGAAGGCGTCGTACGCCGTGAGCAATTGATAGTCGATCAGGTCGGTCGGTTCGTCGCCATCGATGGCGAGAATCATATCGCCGGGCTGAATGTCGTAGCGGGCGGCGATACCGTCCGGGCTGACGGCGTCCACCAATGCGCCCTTACCGAAGAGTTTTCTCATTCGGCACGCTCCTCTCCCGCCGCGACGGTCGCGAAGTGGTGCGCACCAGGCGTCTCTCCGGGCAGTGTCCCACCGTCACGGTCGGTAGGATGAGCCTTGCGCCGTTTCTTCTCGAAACTGGAGACAAAATGCACCCACGGCGGGCTACGGTGCGGGTGAAGGCGTGCGAAGGGCAAGTTTTCGAGGAATGAGGCGGCATCCGTGAATGGCTCGATCTCGATATACGAGCTGCCATATTCCCAGGTGCTGTGCGCATCCGAGCCGACGGTGACGGGGAGATGGCGGGCGGCGGCATACTTCCGGGCGGCCCAGTTATCCATCGGGGCGATCATCCGTCCGTTGAAGGCTTCGATTGCGTCCACTAACCCGGCAATGACGAGCCGGTCCAGCACAGCCTCGCCGATCGCGCCCTTGCGGTAGCGGTCGTACGGATGCGGCACGACGACCACGCCGCCTTGCGCGCGGATCGCCGCGCAGGTCTCCTCCGGCGAGAGGCCGTCCGGGATCTCGTCGTGCAGGAACAGGCCGATGATCTCCCCGGCGTTCGAGTAGACCTCCTCGCCGGGGATGACGTGGAACTCCGGCCCGCCCGCCGCCTGCGCCTCCGCATGGCCCGCGAACCGCCCGTGGTTCGTGATGGCGATGCCGTTCAGCCCGTGTCGCTTCGCCGCGTGGACGAGCCGCTCCGGGCTGACCGGGCAATCGCGCGAGTGCCATGTATGGGCGTGCAGATCGATTTTCCAACGGTGCGGGGATGCCATGCTGCTCCTATCGGTCCCGTATCTCATGCCACGCGCGTTCGCGCGCGGGCGCCAAATTCTCTGTCGCCGCCATCACCAGCGTCACGGCGGTAATTGCGGCAGTCTCGGCGCGTAGGATGCGTGGCCCGAGCGACACCTGCAACGCGCCGCCCTTTGCGACCAAGTGTTCCACTTCGCTCTCCGCCAGGCCCCCTTCGGGCCCGACAATCACCGAGAGTGTGTCGGCATTCGCAGGCACGATGCTCGCGAACGTCGCGGTGGTGACCGACTCATGCGCGACAAAGAGCGGCGCGGGCACGCTGCCGACAATGTCCATCAAAGCGACCGGTGCGCCGATGATCGGCGCCCTACTCCGCCCCGACTGCTCCGCTGCCTCGGTCGCGATCCGGCGCCAGCGTTCCAGCGCCTTTGTGTCATCCGGCCCGACCCGGCGGATCGTATGCGCCGTGACGACCGGCTTGATGACCGCGACGCCCAGTTCCGTCGCCTTTTGCACCAGCCAGTCGAACCGCTCGCCCTTGAGCACCGCCGCGCAGAGCGTCACCGCACAGCGCGGTTCCGGCAGTCCGGGCCGCTCAGCGACGACCGTGCCCGCCACCATACGCGTCTCGACCGTTCCGAGGCGCACCCGCCATTCTACCGCATCTTCTCCGTTGGTGGGGATGAGGACAATCTCCTCATTGGAGCGGAGTCGCAGGACGCGGGCGATCTGGTGGGCGATGCCGCCGGTGAGCGTCACGTCGTCTGCAGCCCGACTATCGGCGGTGACGAAGAAGCGGTGCATGGCGAATTCTCACCCCCGGCCCCTCTCGTACGGAGCCATCGCCCCGTACGCCGTGATCCATGTCAGTTCCGTACGGCGATGGAGAGGGGAGGGGAACTTGTCTGGAACGCCACAGCGTTCTCGACCCTGTATCCCGCATTTCTCCCCCTCTCCATCGCCGTACAAACCCATCTTTTCCTCGGTCTATGGGCGATGGAGAGGAGGCCAGGGGTGAGGATTTACCCCCGCCGCGCCCGCAGCGCCACCCAATCGCCCATCTGTCCGCGCGTGATTGCAGCGAAGCCGGCCGCTTCGAGCGCCGTATGTACTTCTTCCTCACGCTCGACGATGATGCCGCTCGCGACGAGCCAACCGCCGGGTCGGACACTCTGGTAGAGATACGGTGCCAACTCGCGGATGATGCGGGCGATGATGTTCGCGAAGACGCCATCGAATGGGCCGTAATGCTCGTCCGGGCCGAGGGAACCGACGATCAGCGGGAAGCGGTCGCGACCGATGCCGTTCGCCTCGCCATTCGCACGCGCGGCCTGCACGGCGACTTCCTCGACATCGAGGCCGAGGACGTGACCGGCGCCGAGTTTGAGGGCGGCGATGGCGAGGATGCCGCTGCCGGTGCCGACATCGAGCAGACGGTCGCTGGGCGCGACGAGGTCTTCGACGGCGATCAGGCAGAGTTGGGTGGACGGATGGAGGCCGGTGCCGAAGGCCATCCCCGGATCGAGGGTGATCACCGCGTCGTCCGGTTGCGCCTTGTACGCTTGCCAGGGCGGGCGGATGACGATGGAGCGACCGACGCGATGGACGTGGAAATGTTCCTTCCAGGCGTTTGCCCAGTCCTCCTCCTCGCGCGGATGCACCGTCAATTCGCCGACATAGCGCATCTGCGAGAGGTGCCAGAGCGCCTGCTCCAATGTATGCACCGTCTCATGCGCGTCGGCGGTCTCGGGGATGAAGGTCGCGACGGTCACGGGGCCGTGCGGATCGACGCGCAGATTATCGCCGTCGCGGTCCTGGAGATACTGCTCCTCGATGGCGACGCCGCCCTGATAGCCGTAGCGGGAGAATAACTCGCTCACCGCCTCGACCGCTTCGTGATCGGCCTGCACGCGCACTTCCAGCCAGCGCATCATTTCCCTCCGGCCAATGTGCCATTGCTGTTCGCGCCGCCGAGGTTGACTTCGGACGAGTCGCCGATATTGACGCTATGGTAATCGCCATTGACGACCGTACCCGCGCCGACGATGGAGTTCATTAGCATGACGTTGGCGATCTCGCTGTCGTGATTGAGGATCACATCGCGGACAATCGCATCGGTGATCGTCACATTCTCGCCCACACTGGCATTGGGCCCGACGACGGCGTGGTAGAGATGCGCGGAGGGCGCGATGACGACGGGCGGGATGATGACGCTGTCGGCATAGCGCGGCGCGGTCGTGTGACCGTCCATCCGCGCGAGGAGGACGCGGTTGGTTTCGAGCAGCGTCTCCGGCCTCCCGCAGTCGAGCCAGAGGTCCATCGCTGCCGCCTCGATGCGCGCGCCGTCGTCGATCATTACCTGGATCGCATCGGTGAGGTAGAATTCGCCCTTCGTCTGCGTGCCCGCTGTCATGATCTCGTCGATGGCGGTGAGCAAGCGGGCAGCGTCGCGGAAGTAGTACACTCCCGCCACCGCGAGGTTCGTCGGCGGGTCGGCGGGCTTCTCGACGATCCGTCGGATGCGGTCGCCGTCGAGTTCAACGATGCCGAATGCCTGCGGCTTGTCCACCTCCTTGACGAAGATCACGCCGTCCGCGTCGGTCTGCGCGAGAATGGAGAGATCGGTCGCGAAGATCGTATCGGCAAAGGCAATCAGCACCGGCCCGCTCACTTCGTTGCGCGCCAGTTGAATCGCGTGCGCCTGGCCCTTCATCACGTCCTGATGGACGAAGGCGCAATCGAAGGTGTACTGTCCCTCGACATACTCGCGGATCTGGTCACCGAGGTAGCCGGTGATGAAGACGACTTTTTCGGGACGGAGCGGGGCGATACTGTCGAGGACGTGGCCGAGGATCGGCTTCCCGGCGACGCTGACCAGCGGCTTCGGCTTGCTCCAGGTGTGCGGCCGGAGCCGGGTGCCGAAACCGGCGGCGGGAATAATGACGTGCACGGACTCCTCCTATGATCGGCCGTCCAAGATGTGCGCGACGATCGTGCGTATTCTACCGCAAATCGGGCGGCGCGGGCGTCACGGAATAAGGATGTTGCACGTTTGGTTAGGTATACTGAGCCGACGGGTCGGTGGACGCACCGGCGCGGGCGGCTCACAGAATTCGAGGATCGTGGATGGTTGAACAACAGGGTGTGGATGGCGCGCGCTCCGAGCGCAACTCGGACGGCGCGTCACCAGAGGTGACAACGGCGGCAAACGTTGCGTTGATCGAAGAGGAGGCATTGAAGCAGGTCGATTCGCTTTATCGCACGGCGCTGCGTATGACGCGCAACCCGCAGGATGCGGAGGACCTCGTGCAGGAGACCTACTACCGGGCGTTTCGGTCGGCGCACCAGTTCCAGCCGGGCACGAACTTACGCGCGTGGTTGTTTAAAATCCTGACGAATAGCTTCATCAATCAGTATCGCAAGCGCGCGCGGCATCCGCAGTCCACCTCGCTCGATGATGTCGAGGATTTCTACCTCTACAATCATCTGGTCGACAGCGGCGTGCAGCCCGAATCGCCGAATCCGGAAGCGACGGTGATCGATCAGTTCGCGGAGGCGGATGTCATCGCGGCATTGGAGCAGTTGCCGCTGGAGTTCCGCCAGGTCGTCTTGCTGGCCGATGTCGAAGGGTTCGCGTACAAGGAGATCGCCGACATTGTCGGTATCCCGGTTGGCACGGTGATGTCGCGCCTGCACCGGGGGCGGCGGCGGCTTCAGAAGGAATTGTGGGACTACGCGGTCGCGTCCGGCTATCTCGATTCGTTGCGCGGTCAGCAACCGCGCGGCACTGAGGCGGCGGCGCATCCGGCGGCGACGGGATAACGATTACGAAAACGGGGAAGTGCAGTGATGACGATGACGATGACCTGCCAGGAATGTGTCGACAAATTGCAGCCGTACCTCGACCGCTCACTGACGGATGCCGAGCGGTCGGAAGTGGATCGTCACCTCACGGTCTGCGGGCATTGCGCCGACTCGTTCCACTTCGAGGCGGGCATCCTCCGCGTCGTCGGGCGATGTGGTCGTTCGACGGCCGCGAGCGAGGAATTCAAGGCGCGCATCCGCGTCGTCGTCCAGACGGCCATCGTCGAGCGCGAATGAATTGTTCAATGCTCGACGGATCGCAATGATTATGGTAAAGTGCATTCGGGTAACCGCTCGTCTATTCGCCGAAAACGCAAAGGTTTTGTCCGCAATGGCAATGAAAGAATGGATCAAGACCGCGAGTCAGCGCATCCGCGAGGCGATGGAGCAGGCGTTCCCCGTGCCGCAGCAGCCCGAGCGCGTGCCGGTGCGTATCCCGATACCGGTCAATTCTCCCCGTCCGCAACGCCGTTATTACTAAACGCGGGATTCAAATCACCAAGACACCAAAAACACCGAGAGGGAATCTGTGTTTATTTCCTAGGTGTTCTTGGTGTCTTGGTGGTTCATCTCCCTATCTATCACCACACCGTGAGATCATCGAGCCGGACGCCGTAGGTGTTCATTAGCGCGTCCGCGAGCGCGTCCAGATCGACGGGGATCGTCGGTGGATCGGGTAAGGCGGTCGCGGTCGTCGCCGGGTCTTTAAGCCCGCTCGATGTGCCAATGACGACGACCGGCCCCGCCGCATCCCGCGCGACTTCGCGCGCAACTTCCACGCCGATCACGGACGCCGCCTCCAGGTACAGCCCGGTCTCGCGTGCGAGGCGCGTTTGCGCGGGGAGGATGTCGGGTTCCGCCACGGCGGTCGCAGCGCCTGATGAATGGCGCAGCGTCTGCCATGCTTGCCTGCTCGCCGTGCCGCCGCCGATGGAGAAGGCGGCGGATGGTGTCGCCTGCACCTGCGCCAGGCCACCGTGCGCCAGCGCGTGGCCGTACGGCGCGGAGTTGGCCGGCTCCGCCGCGATCATGCGGGGCAGGCGGTCGATCACGCCCGCGTCGCGCATCCGGTTGAAGCCGCGCCAGATGCCGGTGAGGTTGTCGCCATAGGAGGTCGGCACGACGACCGCCGCCGGCGCCTCGCCGAGATCGCGGACAATCTCATAGGCAATCGTCGTGTAGCCCTCGACGCCGTATGGATTCGAGCCGACGGGCGGATCGGTGACGTTCGTGCCGGGGAACCAGCCGTACCGCTCGATGCCGAGCGCGGCGAGTGCGCGGCGGTTCGCGCCACCTTCAAGCAAACAGAGCAGCGCGCCGTACGCACCCATGAAGGTCTGCATCGTGCGCGGGACATCGGTGCCCGTGAACATCACGCAGTGCATCCCGCCGCGTGCGGCATAGGCGGCGAGCGACGCCCCGGCGTTCCCCGTGGACGCCCCAACGACCGTGCGGTGCCCCATCCCCTTTGCGACCGTCACAGCGACGGTCATCGCACGGTCCTTGTGACTCCACGTTGCGTTGCGGGATTCGTCTTTGAGAAAGAGCGTACCGTGTTCCAGCGCAATCGGGACGAGCGGCGTATTGCCCTCACCGATTGACACCGGCGCGACGCTCGTGGTGATGGGGAGCAGCGCCTGAAAATCCCACAGACCGCGCCGCCGCGTGAACGCCGCCGCAAACGCATCACGCGTGAACGTCCCGTCCGGGTAGACTGGCTCCAGATTGACGAAGACTCCCGTCGCGCGCAGCTCCGGGTCGCCGTACGCTAGGAGCCGGACATCGTCGAACGGGTACGTCTTCCCAGTTTCCGGGCTGACAAGATGCAGCGGCATGGGCATTGGGCGCTCCTCTTAAGTCGGATTCAAAACCGCCACGACGCCAAGAGGGCCAAGAGTGACAAGAGATTGACACTCTTTTTTCCTCCCTAGCATTTCTTGGCGTCCTTGGCGTCTTGGCGGTTCAATTATTATCGACCGCGCGTCGCTCACGAGCATACTAAGGCCAATCGCGGCGACGAGGATGATGCGCGGATTCGTTTTGATCGCGCGGCGCACGTCACCACGGAGGAGGGCGGCTGCCGCGCGCGTCATGCCGCAGGCGGGGCAGGGGCGGCGGATTATCGCACTAATCAGGCAGAGGCGCGGCCCACGCGCCACGCGATCCGGGCCGAGCGCGGCGAGCACGGTTGCCAGCAAGAGCGCGGCACCCAGCCGACCCCGAGGGGTCGAGCCGGATGCCGCTTCCCAGAAGAGTTGCCTCACCGCGCGATCATCCGCCGCGAAGCGGTCGCCCCTGCGCGTCGGGCATCTTCTTCGTCGCGATCTGGATGATGTCGATGATCGACCAGATGCCGCAGCCGCCGAGCGTCAGCAGCTTGACGACACCGAGGCCGGTGTAGCCAAGATAGAAACGATCGACGCCGAGGCTGCCGAGCAGGATGCTCAGGACGAGGGCCGTCGTCCAATCCTTGTCCGAATAGCCGCCGTAGGGGTCGCCGTACGGATTCGGCTGCTGACCATAGGGCGGCTGCCCATATGGGGGCTGGCCGTACGGTGGTTGTCCATAGGGCGGCTGACCGTACGGCGGTTGCTGCTCGTATGGCGGTTGACCCGGCTGCTGGCCGTAGGGCGGCTGATTGGGTGGATTCTGGTCGCCCGGTGGCTGTTGATAACTCACGCTGCACTCCTCTCGCTTCCCCAATCGATAGGGAAAATCGGTCTCACGTCACGGCGCCGTTCGAACCCCACCGAATGTTGTCGGCCCCGTGACCGTTGTCGCGTGCGCCGAGTATAGCGACGCGCCGCTGCAGATGCAACGAAAATGCGGGCGGGCGGTTCCGGGCCGTGTCGCTCGCGCACGATTCATGGATCGGTGGTGGCAGGCTTCCAGCCTGCGAGAGAACAGGCTGGAAGCCTGCCCAAAGGGCACCCGCACCACCAGGCCAAAGCGCTCACCGTGTGGCCTATCGGCTTTCCGAGCGCGCCGCTCACGCGGGAGATGCGTCGCGCAATTCGGTGTGCTATACTCCCCGGACGGCGTGGGGGCAACCCTGCGGCGATTACACACGCCATCTGGCCGGCGCATGGTCCCGCTCGCGGGTGCCGCCGGGCGACGAGGGTGGCGGAGGAAGCAACCGTATCACAGGAGGAGACGGCATGGCGACGGTATTGCAGACGCAGTATGACCCCGCGAGCACGATGCAGGTGATGCGTCAGTTGCTCGAATCGGGCGTCCACTTCGGGCACCAGACGAAGCGCTGGAACCCGAAGATGAAGCCCTACATCTTCAGCGAGCGCAACGGCATCCACATCATCGACCTCCAGCAGACGGCGGAGTCGATGCGCCGCGCGCAGGATTTCGTCACGAGCATCACCGCGCACGGCGGCAAGATCCTCTTCGTCGGCACGAAGAAGCAGGCGCAGGAGATCATCGCCGAAGAAGCGAGCCGCGCCGGGATGAATTACGTCAACCGCCGCTGGATGGGTGGCCTGCTGACGAACTTCGTCACCATTCGCTCGCGGTTGCGCCGCCTCAATGAGATCGAGGAGATGGAGAACAGCGGCACGATTCTCGCCCTGCCGAAGAAGGAGCAGACAAGCATCGCCGCCGAGAAAGAGAAGTTGGAGAAGACCATCGGCGGGATGCGCGGCATGACGCGCCTGCCCGAAGCGGTCTTCATCGTCGATCCTCGGCGAGAGGATTTGGCGGTCAAGGAAGCGCGCCGTCTGGAAATCCCGATCATCGGTATGGTGGACACGAACTCCGACCCCGATGTCGTCGATTACGTCATCCCGTCGAACGACGATGCGATCCGCTCCGTCCGTCTGCTGACCAAGACGATGGCGGATGCCGCCCTCGAAGGGCGCGGCCAGTACTACGCTGCCACCTCCCGGCGGGACGAGCCGCGCCAGCAGGAGTATCAACTCGACGCCGAGGACCTGGACGCCGCGATCGCCGAGAAGGGCGATGCACCGGCGGCGCAATAGCAGAGAGCGGCTCATATCAGAGGAAGCATTGAAAGGGGAATCGAGCGTTGAGCGTACCGATGGACAAAATCAAGGAACTGCGTGAGAAGACCGGCGCGGGCATCATGGATTGCAAGCGCGCGCTCGAGCAGTCGAATGGCGATATTCAGGGGGCCGAGGACATCCTGCGCAAGCAGGGCATGGCGTCTGCCGCGAAGAAGGCAGGCCGCACTGCCAATCAAGGGCTGATTATTCCGTACATTCACGGCGGGCGTATCGGCGTGCTGCTTGAACTGAATTGCGAGACGGACTTCGTTGCCCGCACCGAGGACTTCCAGATCCTCGGCCGCGACATCGCGCAGCACATCGTCGGCATGATGCCGCAATATATCCGCGCCGAGGAAGTGCCCGCCGACATCCGCGAGCGCGAGCGGCGCATCCACGACGGCTCGGACGAAGAGGTTGACCGCAAAATCGTCCTCCTCGCGCAGCCCTTCGTGCGCGATCCAAAGAAGACGATTGGTGACATGATCCACGAGGCGATTGGGAAGCTCGGTGAGAACATCGTTGTGCGGCGCTTCACGCGATACGAACTTGGTGAGGCGGTCGCCGCCGATCAGGGGGACATGAGCACAGCCCTTCAGGAAGGCTAGATGACGGTACGAATGACGGCGAGGATAGATCCTCGCCGTCATTGTGTGCGGCGGCAGCGGCAGAGTAGGAGACGGCAGCCCGAATGATCGACGCGAAATACCAGCGGGTACTTCTGAAACTGAGCGGCGAGGCATTCGAGGGCGCGGGTGGCCGCAACATCGATCCGGGGATCGTCAACGCGCTCGCCGGGGAGGTGCGCGACGCGGTCGCGGATGGTACGTTGCAGATGGCGCTCGTCGTCGGTGGCGGCAACTTCTGGCGCGGCCGCGACGCGGAACGGCTCGGCATGGACCGCGCGACCGCCGATTACATGGGCATGATCGGCACGGTCATCAACGCACTTGCGCTCCAGGAGTCACTGGAGCGGGCGGGCGTGCAGACGCGCGTGATGACCGCCATCCAGATGCAGCAGGTGGCGGAGCCGTACATTCGGAGGCGCGCGATCCGGCATATGGAGAAGGGGCGCGTCGTCATCCTGGCGGGCGGCAACGGTAACCCGTACTTCACGACGGACACGACGGGCGCGCTGCGCGCCATCGAACTGGAATGCGAAGTCCTCTTGATGGGCAAGAACGGCGTAGACGGCGTCTACGACCGCGACCCGAAGCAGGATGCAAACGCAGTGCGATTCCCGTATATTTCTTTTGCAGAGGCGTTACAGCGCGAGTTGCGCGTGATGGACAGCACGGCGTTTGCGCTCTGCATGGACAATAATTTGCCGATCATCGTCTTCAATGTGGCGGAACCGGGCATGATTGCCCGCGTCTTGCGCGGCGAGGAAGGTTTCGGTACCGTTGTGCGGTAGCGGTGCATGGAGGAGGCGCGAGCAT
>JBPCMC010000315.1:0-2770 GCA_051002645.1 Thermomicrobiales bacterium | reverse complement strand
ATACGGTCCAGACTTGCCGCGTCCCGGAGGATGGGGGGCACTCTCTGGGACGCAGTCGCTGCTGCATGGGCACCCGCGCCCTCTCCATCCTCCGTGAACCGTCACCACCAATATACGAGGGCACCCGTTCCCCACCGGGGAAGGGGAGAAATCATGTGCTTCGTCGCGTGTGCTATTGTGGTACGGAGTTGTCGAGGCGAGAGAATAGGCCGAATGATGGCGCAGGTTGTCCACAAGGTAAGCCCGGCGGTGGTGCGCGAGCGGATTCATGCCTCGCCGGAGGAGATCGCGGCGTTCTGCCGCGCCCATCATATCCGGTGGCTCGCGCTCTTCGGTTCGGTCTTGCGCGACGACTTCCGTGATGATAGCGATATCGATGTGCTCGTCGAGTTCGCCGCTGACTATCCGGTGACGTTCTTCGATCTTTACCGCATTGAGGAAGAGTTGTCGCGCCGCTTTAATGACCGAAAGACTGATTTGGTGACGACCGCGTCGCTGCATCGGCTTATTCGGGAGCGTGTCCTCCCGCTCGTCGAGGTGCAGTATGCAGAGAGATGATCGGATCTATCTCGTACATATGCTGAGTGCCGCCCGCGAGAACCAGGGTTATGTGAATGGAAAGACGCGCGAAATGTATGACGGCGATCTTGGTCTTCGTCGCCAATTGGAGCGGACAGTAGAAATTATTGGTGAGGCGGCTCGTCTCACATCGCAGTCATTTCGCGACGCATATCCACAGATTCCCTGGGATCCCATCATCGGTATGCGTCATCGGATCGTCCATGGCTATCTCTTGGTCGATTATCACATTCTCTGGTTAACAGTGACGGTGGCGATTCCCGAATTGATTGTTGAATTGGAGAAAATCGTGCCGCCTGAGATGCAGGCGGAGCCGTAGCGCATGGCGGAAGTGACGCTCGCTGGTATCACAAAACGGTACGGCGAGGCCATCGCGGTGCGGGGCGTGGATCTGACCGTCGCGGACGGCGAGTTCGTGACGCTGCTCGGGCCGTCGGGGTGCGGCAAGACGACGACGCTGCACATGGTCGCGGGATTGATCGCGCCGACGGACGGAGTGATCACGATCGGCGGCCGGGTGGTGGCGGATGCGGCGCGGAGCCGGTTCGTGCCGCCGGACAAGCGCAACCTTGGCATGGTCTTCCAGTCCTACGCGCTCTGGCCGCACATGACGCTGCTCGAGAACGTCGGCTATCCGCTGAAAGTGCGCCGCGTGCCACCGAAGGCGCGCGATACGCGCGTGCGCGACGTGCTCGCCCTCGTCGCGCTCGACGGGCTGGCGGCGCGTTACCCGCACGAACTCTCCGGCGGGCAGCAGCAGCGGGGGGCGCTCGCCCGCGCGCTGGTCGGGGAGCCGGATATCCTGCTGCTCGATGAGCCGCTCTCCAACCTGGGCGCGCAACTGCGCGAGGAACTGCGCACGGAGATCCGCCGCGTCCAGCAGGAGGTGGGTACGACCGTCCTCTTCGTCACGCACGATCAGGACGAGGCGATGGCGGTCTCCGACCGTGTCGCGGTGATGCGCGCCGGGACGATTGAGCAGATCGGCACGCCGCGCGTCATCTACGAGCAACCCGCGACGCCGTTTGTCGCCGCCTTCGTCGGCGCGGTGAATCTGCTCGATGCCGTGGACGATGCGGGAGTAAGCCGCAGCGCCGCCATTCCGTCGTTCACCCTGCCGCTCGCGCCGCCCGTGCCCGCCTTCCGTGCCGTCGTCCGGCCGGAAGATATTACCCTCGTCATCGATTCATCCTCCGGCATTGTGGGGGAAATCGTCAGCCGTACGTACCTCGGCGATCATGCCAGTTACACGATCCGTGTCGGCCCGCTGCTGTTGCGCGTCACGACCGCGAAAACCGTGGACGTGGAACCGGGTACGTCGATCGGCGTCGTCGTCCGTCACGCGACCGTGCTGCCCGCCGTTGAAGAAGTGGAAGAAGGAACCAGCTCGCCGCCGGAATCGTCTCCCCTGCACAACACGCCGCGCGCGGTATACTGAACGCCGTTCAAAGTCACTATACGCGGTCTGACATCGGGGCATGGGTGCGCGAAGATGAGAAAACAGGGTGGCGGGCTTTAGCCTGCCGCCACCAGGAAATCGCGGCTTGAACGTCAGTGGAAGAGGGGAGTGGAAGCCTGTGGATCGGTTTTCATCGCCGGGGATTCCGGCGGCGTATGTCGCACGGATCACGGTGCGGCACCCGGACGGCGAGCAGCAGGTCGTCCCGCTCGGTAACGCGCCGGTCACGGTCGGGCGCGCCGACGGGAATACCATTGTCGTCAAGGATGATTGGGTCAGCCGCAGGCATCTGGAGATCGCGCTCGGCAACGACGGCCTCTATTACGCGCGCGACCTCGGCAGCGCGAATGGACTGGTCGTCAACGGCCAACCGGTGCAGACCGCGCCGCTCAAGCCGGGCGACGTGATCCAACTCGGTCAGTATTTGCTCATCTTCTCAGTCGATGCCGACGGCCACGCGGACGCGACCCGCCTGGGACGGGAGACACATATCGAGGGGACGGGGCAGCGCCGCTCGGTCGAGACGAAGAGCGGCACGCCCGAGAGCATCGCCGCCGCGAGCGCCGCCGAGGACGAGGGGGGCATCGCCGCCTCGCTGATGCTCTTCGGCAAGGAGCAGGCGAGCATTGGCCGCGCAGGCGATAACGACCTCGTGCTGGACGATCCGCAGGTCTCCCGCCGCCACGCGCAGGTGCGCTGGAACGGCGCGCAGTATCTGATCACGGACCTGAA
>JBPCMC010000314.1:0-8577 GCA_051002645.1 Thermomicrobiales bacterium | reverse complement strand
CGCGCCAGTATGATGCCTTTCCGCTCCATCCGCGCGTGGCCTGCACCGCCGCGCGATCCTCGCGGTGGGGCGATTTACTCCACGGAAAGGGAGGAACGGTGCGCAAGTACGAAATGATGGCTGTCCTCGCGCCGGACATCGCCGAAGAGGCGATGCTGGGCGAACTCGAACGAATCAGCGGGTACATCACCACCGGCGGTGGCGAGGTCACGGAACTGGTCACCACCTCGCCATGGGGCCGACGACGCCTCGCCTACCCGATCCGGGATTACCGCGATGGATTCTATGCCCTCTACAATTTCAGCACGGAGCCCGAGCAGATCGATGAACTGGAACGCGAGTTGCGCCTGAACAATCAGGTCATCCGCAGTCTCGTCACCTCCTACATCGCGCCGAAGCCGAAGAAGGTGAAGCCCGGCAAGGAGGGCGACGCGGCTGCGGAGGGCGCGCCGACTGACGGGGCGGACGCTCCGGCGGCAGAGACGCCCGCTGCGGCAGCGCCGGCTATCGCCGCCCCGAGCGGCGCCGCGATGGACACGGACACGGACCTGACGACGGGGCCGGATGGTGAGGACCTGACCGAGCCGCCGACGGCGGAAACGCCCGCCGCCGAGGACGAGAGCGAACCCGCCCGCACATAGGGCAGCGAGGAGCACGGCGATGGCGCGCTACAGTGTGAACAAGGTGATCCTGCTCGGCAATCTTGGTCGTGACCCGGAAATGCGGTACACGCCGGGCGGCCAGCCAGTCGCCAACTTCAGCCTTGCCACCGGCCGTCGCCGCCAGGACCCAAACGGAAACTGGGTCGATGAGACCGAATGGCACCGGATCGTCGTCTGGGATCGCCTCGCAGAGACGGCCTCGCAAAACCTGCACAAGGGGAGCAAGGTCTACGTCGAAGGGCGGATCCAGTCCCGGAAGTACACCGATAATCAGGGCGTCGAGCGGACATCCTACGACATCGTCGCCAATGACCTGACGCTGCTGGATCGCCGCGAGGCGAACAGTGAGAGCGCGGGGGACGAATGGGGCGATGGCGCGGCGGCGCAGCCACAACGGCCGCAGCGCCCGCAGCCGCAAAAGAAGGCCCCCGGCGACGAGGAAACCTTCGCATCCGAAGATTTCGATGACGTGCCTTTCTAGGCATACAACACGCGACACGCGAGTAATGCAGCAACGTCTGCAGGAGGAATGATCTGTGGTTGACGAGCAACGCGCCCCTGGCGCATCGGGCGACAGTGCGCCCGGCGATAACCGCCCCCCGCGCTCCGACGATCGTCGCGGCGACGGCGATGGTGGCGGTCGCCGCTTCGGTGGCGGCGGTGGCGGGCGTTTCGGCGGTGGGGGCGGCGGTGGCCGTTTCGGTGGCGGCGGTGGTGGGCGCTTCGGTGGCCCAGGCGCCGGTGGCCGACGCCGGGTCGACATTTTCGCTGCCGATGGCGTCGATGAGATCGACTACAAGGATATCGCCCGCCTACGCCGCTTCATCTCCGAGCGCGGCAAGATCGAACCGCGTCGCAAGACGGGCCTCTCCGCGAAGCGCCAGCGCGCCCTCGCTGTCGCCATCAAGCGCGCGCGGCACCTCGCCCTGCTCCCCTTCGTTTCCGGGGGCCGCCAATCCTAAGCAGGACTGAGCGATGAGGACTGAGGACTGAGGAGCGTCATGCCGCGTAATGCCCGCCGTGATTCGATTCTCGCCGCCCCACCGCCCGGCGCGGAGGCACGCCGCCGCCGGTCGCGCCGCCAGCGTGAGGCCCGGCAGCGCAAACTGCTGCTCATCAGCATGTCCGCGCTCGGCGCGCTGCTCCTCCTAATCGTCGGCTTCGGGACGCTCCGCTATTACTACCTCATCCCGCATCAAGTGATCGCGACGGTCAATAATCACAAGATCATCCGCAGCGATTACTGGAAGGTGCGGCGCAATACCTTGCTCGACCGGCTCCAGCAGTACGCCTTCCAGTCGCAACTCGGGCAAGGGAATACGCAGCAGGTGCAGACCGCAGCGCAGGCCGCACAGGATGAGATCAAGAATATTCGTTCAGCGCCGATCGACGCGACGACGCTGCAGACGATGACGGAGGATCAAATCGTCCTCGATGCCCTGCCGGCCCTCGGTGTGACGATCACCGACGCGGAAGTGGATCAAACGGTGGCCGAGCGCTTCTCGCCCGTGCCGCTCAATTCGCCGACGCCCTCGCCGACGCTCAATCCGACCAAGCAGGCAACCGCAGATGCCGCGACCGCGCAGGCGACGCAAACCTCGGTCGCTATCGCGGCGGGCGCGACCTCGACCTTCCAGGCAAACACGACGCAGACCGCGACGGCATCCGCGCTGACGCCGACGCCGAACACGCCGCCCACCGCCACCGCGCCGCCGACTGAGACGCCGGTGCCGACGCAGACGCCGACGAACCAAGAGGCGCGCGCGACCTCGACCGCCTCGCTCGGCGACTTCGTCAAGGAGCGGCAGAAGGACGCGAGCATGAGCCTGGGCGACTACAAGCGGCTGATCATCCTGCCCGCGCTCGCCCGGCAGCGGGCACGCGAGACGCTCGAAGCGCAAACACCGACGCACGGCGAGCAGGTCCATGCCTTCCATATTTTGCTGCCGACGGAAGCGGCCGCGCAGGACGCGCGCAAGCGGATCGTCGAGCAGGGTCAGGACTTCGCGGCGGTCGCGACCGAGCTGAGCACCGATACGACGACCAAGCCGAACGGCGGCGACCTCGGCTACTTCCCGCGCGGCATCATGGTCAAGCCCTTCGAGGACGCGGCCTTCGCGCTGCCGGTCAATGAGGTCAGCCAACCCGTCCAGACCGACTTCGGCTGGCACATCATCAAGGTGACGGACCACCCGCAGGATCGCGACTTCGATGACGCCGTCTACCGGCAATTGCGCGACAAGGCGTTCGCGGACTGGCTGGCCGCGCAGGACGCGAAGGCGAAACTGAAGCAGTCGATCGCGACGCCGTTCCCCTCGCCGCCCGCCGGCTTCCAGGCGCCGGCCGGTGCGCCCGCCACACCGACCTTCACGCCCGCGCCGACGGTGCCCGACACGACCGGCACACCCGGAGCCGGCACACCGGCCGGTACGACCGCAGCATCTCCCGCAGGGACGGCTGCGACCGGCACGGGCACCAGTACGGGCACGACCGCGACACCCACAGTCGGCACGGCGACACCGGCGAGCGGCACAACAACCACCGCGACACCCTGAGTACGCCGGTCGGCTCATCCTGGCATGGTTTCAGAATGAGGCGACCGCTTTTCCACCTTCGGTGGCGGCGGCCTTCAGCCTGCCGCAACGAGACTCGGCAGGCTAAAGCCCGCCACCAACTGCCTCGCGCTTGGTGTCAGTGCTTCCCGCAGTGATATGGCGGACAATAGCGTGTTATGTTTACCTGCCGCCGTGCGATCGCTGCGCTGCGGCACAGCAACAATTTCCTCTTGAAGTGACCGAGGATTGTACGTACATGGAGGTCGCGCGGTTGCTATCGGTGGCCCGGTACGCTACTCTAGCAAGCATCGTGCAGCGAAAACGGCGCGCACATCGCAATTATGGACATTTTTTGCAAGGCGGCGCAACCATCGCCTTGGTTACTCGTTGTAATGATTGGGAGGCTGGGTGGAAGGCCCGGTGACGACCACGGATGAGGCCACCTGGATAGCACGAGCGCGCAGCGGAGACGCGGCGGCGTTCGAGGCGCTTCTCAGCCGGTATGAGCGGCAGATCTATGCCTATATCTAACGGATGATGGGTGGCAATGGCGACGACGCGGAAGACTTGACGCAGGATACCTTCTTGAAGGCGTATCGCGCGCTCAGTCGGACTTCCGACGATCTCAACGTCTCAGCCTGGTTGCACCGGATCGCTTCGAACAGCTGCATGGATGAACTGCGGCGGCGGCAGCGGATTCGCTGGCAGCCGTGGGACACCACCAAGCACGACCGGCTGTTGCACGGGAGCGCAGGGGAGAACCCCGAACGCTCGACGCTCCGCCGGGAAGCGGAAGGAACGGTGCAGGAGATCCTCAATCGCATGTCCCCGCGCAACAAGCAGGCGCTGGTACTCCGCGAATACGAGGGACTCTCCTGCGAGGACATCGGTGTCGTGATGGGGGTATCGCGCTCCGCCGTCAAGTCCGTGCTCTTCCGGGCGCGCGAGGAGTTCCGTAAGTACTCGGTCGATTTGGGTTTCGATGCCCCGTTGGAGGATGAGGATTCGTAATGGGACGGTTACGCGAGCAAGAAAAAATCCGCGCACTCGTCTCCGCCTACCTCGACGGCGAGTTGCCACCGGATGACGCCTCGTATGTCGGCAAGCGGATCCAGGAAGACCCTGCCTATCAGCAGGTCTACGCCGCCTATCGCGGCATCCGTATGGACATGCGCGCGCTGGCCCGGCCCGAGGTGCCGCCCGCCGTCTCGCAGGCGATCCGCGCGCGGGCCGCGACCATGCAACCGCGCCGCGCCGCTCTCAATATCCGCCAGCGCGTCGCTCGGATCACCGCCGCCGCCGCGACGCTCGCCGCCACCTTCGCGGCGCTCCTCACCGGCGGCTTCGGCTTGCAAAACCACTTCTCGCACGCCATACCCGGCTCCGGGCCAGCGAATAGGATCGAGATCGGTGGTCAACAAAGCTCCGCGACGACTGCAGTCATCCTCAATCCGAACATTCGCTTCGACGAAGCCGCGCAGATCCGATTCACCCGGCCAATGAACGAGCAAACGGTCAAGACGATGGTGTCGTTCGCACCCGGCGTCGCGGTCAGCAATCTCCAGTACGACAAGGCGCAGAATATTCTCAGCACCAAGCCGAAAACGCTCCTCCCGCAGACGCAATACACGGTGACCATCCCGAACGGGCTGAAAGACGCCGAAGGAAATGATGTCTCGCCGGGCTCCTTCGCCTTCTATGTAGGCAACATCCTGCCGAGCGTCACCAATCAGCCAGACGCGACCGCCGCGCCGGTGATCGCCACGCCGACACCGCTGGTAATCGCTGCCGCCCCGACGACACCCGTCTCCACGGCTGCCCCCGCACCCGCCGCTGAAGTGACGGCAACGGATGTACCGGCCCCCGTCGCCGAGGCGTCCGCCACGGCTGAGGCGCCTGCCGCCCCCGTCGCACCCGCGGCAACCGCGACGCCGAAGCCCGTGCAGAAACCTGCCAATACGCCGGTGCCCGCAGCGAAGCCCGCCGGTACGACCATCGCGGTGGCTGCCGAGCCGACGGCAGTGCCGACGGTCGCCCCAACGGTCGCCCCGACAGCGACTGCGGCCCCGACCGCCGCGCCGACCGCGACCGCCGCTCCCACGGTCGCGCCGACGGCGACGACGCCCGCCATCGCGGTCGCGGACACGTTCAAGGGCGCGTACGCCCAACTCGCCAACCGCCTCGGCGCACCGACCAGGGCCGCGAGCAGCGTGCAGACCTCGCAACTCTTCTTCCAGAACGGGTTCATGCTCTACGTCTCCGGCCAGCCGATCTACGTCTTCTACTCCGGCGACCGCTCCTACACCGCGTATAGCAATCCCGGCAATACCGGCACGGGGAGCGATGGTGGCCCCGCACCGGGCGGCCTCTACAAGCCCGCCCGCGCCTTCGGTGTCGTCTGGACGGCGCAGAACCTGCAAAGTCGCCTCGGCTACGCTACCGCCGCCAGCGAATCCGGCGGTGTAGGGACGCTCCAGACCTTCGAGAACGGCACGATCCTCTCGGTCGGCAGCGATGTCTACGTCCTGATGAAGAACGGCAGCTGGCAGCCCTTCAGCGGCTAGTTTCCCCACGACGACACGATAGAGGGCGGGTTGTGTAAAACCCGCCCTTTCTGTGTCCGGCCCGCTCCCTTACCAGCCTTGCGTACCCGGCTCGCCCTTGAAGGGGCCGACGATCGCGGCAGTCACCCAGCCGCCGTAGAAGTCGCCCGCCTGCGGCTGCACCCGCTCTCCATCGACGTAACAGGCGTCCATCTTGCCCGCGTAGAACGCAACGTAATCCCGTATCGACCGGAACGCGGGCGTCGGATTGGCGTAGAACCATCCGGCATTCTCCACCCGCCTATCGCCAATGGTGACGGTGTAGTACGCGGCATTCCCTTTCCACTCACAGAAACTGGCATGATTCGTGCGCGTGAGACAGTCCATGCGGATGTCCTCGGGCGGGATGTAGTAAACGGGCGGGCTACTCGTCTCCAGCACCCGCATGGCACGGCGGGTATCGGCAATCGTCACGCCGTTGCAGATCACAACAATGTGCTTCGTACACGCTTCGAGGCGCGGCGGACGCGGGTAATCCCAGACCGATTCCTGACCGGGTCCGGGCGGGATGCGTTGTGGGTGCATGATGGCTCCTACCTAACCCCCTAACCCCCTTCCCCCCCGGGGAAGGGGGAACAATATACAGACAGTACAAAGCGATCGGCTATCTGGATCATTCCCGACCCGCGAAGGAGGAGAGGACGGCATCCAAGGCAAGTTCGGAGGCGAGGAGGCCGAGGGCAGTTGTGCCAAGCGCGGCATTCTCGACCTCAGCCGTCGTCACGGCGAAGAGAACATCGCCGTCGTCGATCGTATGGAAGGGCTGGATGGCGCGAGCCATCGACGTATGCACCTGCCGCCCCATCTGCCGGAGCGCGCGCATGTCGATCTTCTGGTTCGTAACCACCACGGTGAGCGTCGTGTTGCCATGCGGCACAGCCGGCTGCTCGCCGTCCACGAGACGTCGTTCGAGGTCGGCGATCCAATGGTCGCGAGTCCCCGTTGCGCGATCCCGGTGGCCGCGCACGACCGTGCCATCTCGGTCCACAATCGCGCCGAGCGCGTTGACGACGGTGAAGACGGCAATCTTCGTCTCGCCCACCTGCCGGAACGCGCCCCCCTGCCCCGCCAGTTCGCCCCGGTCTCGATCGAAGCCCGCGCCGACCCGCGCCGAGCATCCGGCACCCCGCCCGCCGAGCGGGAAGATGCCCGGTTTCGCCGTCTTCAGGGCTGCGCGACCGGCCGCCTTATCGGGATAGATCGTATTGTCGCGCGGGCCATAATCGAAGATGACCGCACCGGAGACGAGCGGCATCTCCGTCCAGAGCGCGCGGTAGCCGCGCAGGGCGAAGAGTTCGGCGGCGACGCCCATCGTGGATTCCAAGCCGTAGAGCGACCCGCCTGTGAGACAGATCGCGTTCGTCCACCCGTAATCCCACCCGAAGACGCCGGGCGAGCCGCCGCGCACATCCACCGCGCAGGCTGCCCCGGCGGGAAAATGGAAGACGGTGCACCCGGTTGGCCCCTCGACATACTCGGCGATGCCGATCTGGAAGGCCGGGAAATCGAAGGCGAGCGACGGGCCGTCCCAATCGGTGCGCGGGACAAGATTGGCGGTGTCGTTCGAGAGCAGTGTGGTCATGCCGAACCCCCAGCCCCTTCCCGTTTCGGGACGGGGAGCATCTACCGCTAGGCGTACGAATTTGGGTCGCCGGGGCGGACGAGAACAGCGGGATCGAGGAAATGGGCGGCTTCGTCGGCGGTCAGGATGCCCTCGGAGACGAGCACATCGCGCACTGTCCGCCCCTCGCGAAATGCCTGCTGCGCTACCTTCGCCGCCCGGCCGTAGCCGATCCGCTGGTTGAGCGCGGTGACAATCGCCGTGCTCTGCTCGACCCATTCGTTGATCCGCTCGCGGTTCGCGGTGATGCCATTGACGCAGAATTCGATGAAGACGCGCACCGCGTTGATGAGAATTTCCATCGACCAGACGAGATTATAGGCGATCACCGGCATCATCACATTGAGGTCGAGTTGCCCCGCCTGCACGGCGAGCGCGACGGTCGTGTCATTGCCGACGACCTGGAAGCAGACCATATCGAGCATTTCCGCCATCACTGGGTTCACTTTGCCCGGCATGATCGAGGAGCCGGGTTGCACGGCAGGGAGGGCAATCTCATACAACCCCGTGCGCGGCCCGGACGCCATCAGCCGCAGGTCATTGGCGATGCGGATCAGTTCGAGCGCGACCGTCTTCAGGTCGCCGGAGAGCGCACCGAGCGAGGCCATGCTCTGCGTCACCTCGAAGAGATCTTCCGCCGGGCGCAGATCATCGATACCTGTTACTGCGCGCAGGTATTCGACCGCCGCACCGCGATAGCCCGCCCCGCTGTTCAGCCCGGTGCCGAGCGCCGTCGCGCCGATGTTCAGATCTCCGACCCAATGCGTGGTCTGTTCCACGCGCTCTCGCAGATGCTTCATCGCGCTCGCGTAGCCGCCGAACTCCGCGCCGAGCGTCGTCGGCACCGCATCCTGCAAATGGGTACGCCCGCTCTTGACGACAGCCGCGAATTCGTCGGCTTTGGCGCGGAAGGCGTCTTCGAGCGACTGTAATTGCGCGACGAGCCCCGGCGCCATCCGCAGCGCGGCGATCTTGGTGATCGTCGGGAAGATGTCGTTCGTGCTCTGGCTCATGTTGACGTCGTCGTTCGGGTGGACGGGCGCATACTCGCCGCGCCGCCCGCCGAGCAGTTCGTTGGCGCGGTTGGCGATCACCTCGTTCGCGTTCATGTTGTGCGACGTGCCCGCCCCCGCTTG
>JBPCMC010000313.1:0-9224 GCA_051002645.1 Thermomicrobiales bacterium | reverse complement strand
AACCGCCCTCCCCGGCCTCTCCGCGCCGTGGCCGCCGAGCGAAATCGTGGTCGCGCAACGGAGGGCGGTTCGAGCACCGCCCCTACGCACCAATGCATCGCTCTGTGAGTCACATTGGGCTAAAGCCCGCCGCCACCGATACTTGCGCGCATGAGACCGGATGAGATGCCGCTCCCGGTGCTGCGGCGCGTGACCGTGACGCCGCCTGCCCCGTATGCGCTCGACCTAACGATGACCGCGCTCGCCCGCTTCCCCCGCTTGGTCAATCGGTGGGATGGCACGACGTATCGCCGCCTCTTCGAGCGGGAGAGTATGTTCGTCGAAGTCGCCGTGCGGGAGGAAGGATCGGTCGCCGCGCCGCGCCTGCTATTCACGTTTGCCGGCCCGATGCAAGTGCCTGCGTCGCTCCTCGACGATCTACAGGGATATGTTGCGCACATGATCGGTGCGGATGAAGCGATCGCGCCCTTCCTCGCCGTCGCCGCCCGCGATCCGGTGATTGGGCCACTGGCGGAGGCGCTGCCCGGCTTGCGGCTCTTCCGAAAGAGCGACGTCGTCGAGGAAGTGATCGTCAATATCCTCGCGCAGCAGATTTCACTCCCCTTCGCGTACCAATGCAAAGCCCGCCTCGTCGCGACATACGGGCCGCGCCTCACCGTCGGCGCGACGACGCGATACGCGCTCCCGACGCCCGCCATACTCGCGACGATCACGCCGGAAGCCGTCCGTCCGCTCCTCATCTCGCGGCAGAAATCGGCTGCCTTACGCGCCTTCGGCGAGGCGGTCACCACCGGGGCGCTCGACCTCGACGCGCTCCCCCCAATGAGCGACACGGATGCGATCGCCGCCCTGACGACCGTGCGCGGCATCGGCCCGTGGACGGCCCACTGGACGCTCGGGCGGACGCTCGGACGCGGCCACATCGTGCCGGTCGGCGATGTTGGCGTGCAGGCGATGCTCGGCCGCGCCTACGGCCTCGGTCGCAAAATGACGCCCGAAGAAGTCCGCCAGTGGGCGGACGGCTGGGGCGAGCACGCGCTCCTCGCCGCCATCTATCTGATCGTCGGCACATGGCGCGGCCTGGTGCGGTGACGAGCAAATAACGTGACAGCGGCAGGCTGGAAGCCTCCTACCACCGAGGAGAATACCCTCGAATCGTATAGCCTCGGAGCCGCTTAACGACGACGCGCCCCTGATAGAGGATCAGGGGCGCGGGTCACATTTGCCGTAGGTGCCCATCGCATCGGTGGTGGTGTTCCGCCGAGTTGATCGGGCTAGGCTTGTGAGGCGGGTGACATCACCGTGGTGATGCCCGTCAAAAGAGGAAATCAGAGGGGATGTATCTATCGCCAACACCCAGGATGGGTGTGAGGCTGCATCTCTGAACACCTCAAGCCAGCGGACCAGCGAGGTATGCGTTTGTTAAGCGCCCGGTCAACGTCGTGTGCGTCTCCCGGTTTGTGAACATTGTCACTATATCATGCGGACCCTGCCCGGTCAACCCTTCCGATGGTCGGTATCCAAACCCGTACCTTTGGACAGGTTCGCATGAGCGAATGTGCGGCACACAGAAACAGTAGGCACGATTCATACCACGATCTATCGCACACAACGCCGCAGACCGCGCGCTTATTCCGCGAGCCGGCCCAGCGACTCCGCCAGTTGCTTGAGGCGTGTCGCATTGACGGCGTAGTACTTCATCCCATTGGCGGGGCGGACGCGGACGATGCCTGCCGATTCCAGCATACTTAGGTGGCGCGAGACCGCCGACTGCGAGATGCCGAGCCGCGCCACGACCTCCTGCGCGTAGAGCTCGCTCTCCCGCAGAATGGCGACGATGCGCAGGCGCGTGCCGTCCGCCAGCGCGCGCAGCGCCGCGAGATCCGCCTGGGCGATCGATTCTTCCGCCGCGCGACCGTTGCGCGCCGGGCGACCGAGCGGGCGCGTCGCGTCGAAATAGACGACCAGTTCCGGCGGATAGAGAACGTATGAGAGATACGGGCCGAGGTGCGCGCAGGGCACGAAGGTCGCTCGCTCCACCTCGCGCGCGGCGTGCTCGATCTCCGGCGGCAGGCGGTTGCCGGTCATGTCCGCGAACGCCTCGTCGAGGTACGACTCGTGCAGCCGCTCCGCCCGCTCCGCCGCGCCGTGCAGCGGCTCCCATGCCGCCGCGAAGTCCGCCGCGTGGAATCGCTCCTCATAGGTATCGTAGAGCGCGAGCACCGCCGCCTTCAACTCCGCCGGATGGAGGGCGAGGGCGACGATATCATCCAGCTTCGCCCGCGTGATACTGGGAGCGAGGAAGCGCTCCCACGCGGCGCGGTCGCCGTCCGCCGGTTCGGACAGCGGGTCGTTCTGGTCGTGCTGCACACGCCGCAGCGCCCGCTTGAGCGCGTTCAGGTACCACACGGGGGATTGCTGCGCGAGGTAGGCGCGGTAGGTGGCGTACGTCGCGTCGCGCTGCTCCGGCGCAAGCGGATCGAAGGGCATCAGCAGTTCTTCGGCGAAATAGATGTTGCGCCCGGAGGAGCCGTAGAGGGTTTCGAGCGTGCGGACGCTCCCCGGATCGAGCGCGCCGCGCGTCGCGATGCACCATGCGTCTGCCCGCGCCCCCATCTCCGGCGCGCGATAGACGAGGACGAGCGTCACGACGAAATCGAGCGGCGCGGAGACCAGGAACTCCATCGTCAGCGTCGGACGCCCAACCAGCAATTTGCCCATGCCTGCGCATCCCTTCCCGCAGCCCGACGGTCGCGACGGCCCATGCAATCACGCGGTTATGCGGGTATGACGATAGCAGCACAACCTTATGCCGTCAAGCGCATAAGGTTGTGAGCAGTGGGCAGTGGGGAGAGGCACATGAGTCGGCTTTCAGCCCGCGCACGCCCGGATGACATTCTGGACGGAGGCGAGGCCGGGGCGGGCGGGGACGATACGGACGAGCGCGACATCCAGCCCCACGGCGAGGCGACGGAATGCCGCCGCCGCACCCGCCGCCGGGCCGAAATAGCCGACCATACGAAGCAACTCGCGCGGGAAGGCATCGACGACTTCCTCCGTCGGTGCGCCGCCATCCCGTCGCGCTTCGAGGTCGGTGAGCGCGTCGTCGAAACCCATCCGGGCGAAATGGGCGCGGTACCCCTGATCTTTGCGCGCACCGGGCCGGGCGAGGGCGTAGCCCATCACCGCCCGCGTGAAGGCGCGCCGCGCCGCATCCTCATCCTCATCCACGCAGATACGGATATATTCGACGATCTGAATTTCCGACGGATCGCGCCCCGCCTTCTGTGCGCCCTCGGCGACGCGCTCGCGGCTCCAGGCGATCTGCTCCGGCGTACACCAGTTGAGCGCGGCGCCGTCCGCCACCTCACCCGCCAGCCGCAGCATCTGCGGCCCGAGCGCGCCGAGCATCACCGGCACATGTGGCCGTTCCCATGGCCAGTCGAGTTGCACGCCGTTGAGCGTCACCGTCCGCCCCGTGTAGTCCACTCGCTCTCCCGCCATCAGCGCGCGCAGCGTCACGAGATAGTCCCGCATCAGTGCGATGGGCGGATGATCCGGCAGGCCGTAACTAGCACGGTACTGCGGGCTGGTGATGCTGCCGGTGCCGATACCGAGGCTGAAGCGGCTCTGCGTCAGTTGCCCCGTCGTCGCCGCAACACTGGCGAGTGAGGGCACCGCCCAGAGCGGCACCGGCACGACCGAGATACCCGTCTTGAAGTCGGTCGCGCCCGCCGCATCGGCGGCTTCCGTCCACTGCACGCACGTCTGGAAGGCGTCCGGCGCGAAACCGGACGGCGTCCAGGCGCTCGCGTAGCCGAGCCGCACCGCCTCCGCAATCGCCTCCCGCTGCTCCGCGTACGTGAGCCGCGCGGTCTGGTCCAGCCCAACGCCGATTTCCATTGCCCTGCCTCCTTGTCGCTTCATTCGTGAAACGCATCGATGCGACGAGCGTACACCATCCGAGGCGCGGTTGATATGGGGCGGTGGAGACACATGCCCGCCGACAACCATATAGACAAATCCGCGCGCGGCGGGGATGATGCGGGCACGTCACGGAATTTCGTTCTCTGCCATGCCCGCACGCGGAAGGAGTACCGATATGTCTCATGTGCTCGCGCAGTTCGTGGATGACCTCGTCGCCGGTCGGATTACGGTGGTGGACCTTACGCAACCGCTCAGCCCGGAGACGCCGGTGATCGCCCTGCCGCCGATCTTCGGGCCGTCGCCGGGCCTGACCGTCGAGGAGATTTCTCGCTACGACGACCGAGGCCCAGCGTGGTACTGGAATACGCTCCACCTCGGCGAGCATACCGGGACGCACTTCGACGCCCCGGTCCATTGGATCACCGGCAAGGACCTACCAGACAACACGACCGACACCATCCCGGCGCGCCGTTTCATCGGCCCCGCCTGCGTCATCGATGTCTCGCGGGAGTCGGCGGCGGACGCCGATTTCCTCCTCATACCGGAGCGCATCGCCGCATGGGAGGCCGAGCATGGCCGTATCCCGCCCGGCGCGTGGGTACTCCTGCGTACCGACTGGAGCAAGCGCACCGACGTGAAGGAGTTCTTCAATGAGGACGCTAGCGGGCCGCACACGCCCGGCTTCCACAAGAGCGCGTCGGAGTTCCTCGCCCGCCAGCGGGACGTGCTCGGCGTCGGCGTCGAGACGGTCGGCACGGATGCCGGGCAGGCGGGCGGCTTCGATCCGCCCTTCCCCAACCATACAACGATGCACGGCGCGGGGAAGTTCGGCCTCGCCAGCCTCTGCAACCTCGACCAGTTGCCTCCGACCGGCGCCGTCGTTATCGCCGCCCCGCTGAAGATCGTCGGCGGCAGCGGCAGCCCCGTCCGCGTGCTGGCGCTCGCCCCGGCATAGCGGCACATCAGACGAGGAATGTTTCGATCAGATGCAGCAGGGAACGCCCCTGCACGAGCAGTCGTTTGCCCACCGCACGTTCGTAACGTCGGTCGGCTGTCCACAATTCATAGCCGGTGTCTAACGCCAGGGCGAGGAACTGCGAGTCATAGGTGTCTTGCTTGTTCGCGCTGCGCGCGAGCGACATCGCATTGACGAGTTGCAAGAGATCAAGCCGGGCAACGGTGACAACTGCGGCGATCTCCTGGAGCCCCTGATCCGCATCGGTTTCGGTGATTTTCCCTTGGCGTGCAAAGTCGTAGAGGACGTTCGTTGCCTCATACATCAAGAGCGGCGGTACGTAGATTGGGTCCTTGCGCCGCAACGAATCGTCACGGAGTGCGAGCGCGTTGTCCGTGAAAGATTCCCGCATCACCCATTTGATTGCGACCGATGTATCGACAATGCGCGGCATCAGCGGCGGCGAAGGTAGCGTGACCGCACGGCACGCATTCGACGCACGGTTGACACGGAATCCGTGATGTTTTGGCGGTTTGCCATCCGCTCATTGAGATTGCGGTTGAGCCGCTCGATCAACGCTTCGATCTCTTCGTCAGTCCGGATGCGCGGGGTATCCGTGACATCAATCCACATCGAGCCATCCGCGTTCACAGATTCGGTATGGAGATTCTGGTCCCGCGTGCGCACAACATTCGACATGGGATTCCTCCTTCTGTCATTGTATGCCATGATTCAAGCCAGTGCGATCAATCTCGACAGACGTCACTATCCGTCTATCCAGCGGTAGCCGCCGCCATCGGGCACGATGCGGTCCCAATGCGGGAAGTTGGCACGCGAGAAGACTAGCGTCGCCGGCTGCGGCGCCGCAACGGCGAGGAACTGGTCGCGTGAGGCGCGCATCGCCGCCCGATCGCGGCCGATGAGCGCCCAATCGAGATGTGCCACCTCGCACGGATGATGGAAGAGATCGCCGAGCGCGTAGAAATGCGTGCCCTCGGACTCGACATGCACCAGCGAGTGGCCCGGCGACTCGCCCGGCGCGTGAATCATCGTTACACCGGGCACGATCGGCCGATTGCCATCGACGCGTTCGAGCAGACCGAGTCGTTCGAGCGCTTCCATCCGCCCCGCCAACTCGGGGTCCGGCGGATTGCCGTACCGGCTCTGTGTACGATCCGCCCGCCCGATGAAATGGCGCGCGTTCGGGAAGCGGGCGACCAACCCGTCGCCCTGCTCGACCGTCGCGCCGACGTAATGGTCGAAATGGGCGTGCGTGATAATCAGGTGCGTAATCTCGTCCGGCCGGACGCCGATGCTTGCCAGACCATCCTCAACGCCCGGCGAGCGCCGCACGTCCTCCCAGGTGGCCGCGAATTTCCGGCCCCAGGTCGAGCCGGGATCGTCGAACCCGGCGTCCACAAGGATCGATGCCGCACCAATCTGGATGTGGACGACATGAAAGCCGATGCGAATCCGGCCCCGCGCGTCCATCTCCGGCATCGCGGCGCGGAGGGGCTGCTCCGGCACGGCGAAGTTCTGCGCCCACAAGGATGAACCGTCATTGACGACCGTTACGGTCGCGGCGCCGACGCGGCGCGACGCCACATATGCCGGGGGTGTTGGTGCGGGCATGTCTCTCTCCCCTTCCTTCCGCACGCGGCGCACATTTCGCGCGACGCAATCTCTCCGCATAAACGATGATGCTCCGACGGCAGGTATGTCGCTCGACCGGTAGTGTATGCTACACGGATACTCCGGCGCCCGTTTGGTGGCGGGGTAGCGCCATGATCCCCAAAGAAGAATGGATGGAGGTCCAGACAATGCATCGACGGTACAGTCTGTCCTTGTTGATAGTGCTCGTTGTGGTGACGCTGCTCACCGCGTGCGGCGGGAGTGCGGCGACCGACACGCCGAAGCGCGTCGCGCCGACTGCAGCCGCAGCCGTGCCGACGACGGCCCCGACAGCGGCAGCCGCGTCCGTTGCGGCGAGTTCCGCTACCTCGGCGACGCGCCCCGCCGGATCGGCGGCTACGTCGAGCGTTGCGGCGACGACCGCACCGACGACTGCGGTCAGTTTCGCCGCGAGCGGCACGCGACCGGCATCGTCAGCCGCGACGGGGTCCACAACTGTTTCGACAACCGCCGCCGGTTCCGCGTCCGCCGTTGCCGGGACGCGCCCGGCCGGATCGGTAACGACGGGCTCCGTCGCCCCCGGTGGGACGACCGCCGCCGGTTCCAGCGCGGCGGGCACGGGCCTGACGCTCTTCACGGATACGAGCGGACGCTTCTCCTTCTCGCGCCCCGCCGCCTGGACGGTCGGGCAATCCACCTCGTCGGGCAGCATCGTGCAGTTCAACTCCGCGAACCCACTCGGCGTCGTCGACATCTCGACGGAGTCGGTGCCCGCCAGCACGACGCCGAGCACCTACCTCGATGCCGCGCTCGCTGAGATCAAGAAGTCGATCCCCGACGCGCAGCAAGTCGGCACCCTCAATCTCCAACTGGACAGCGAACCGGCGGTCCAGATCGACTATACCGGCACGGTGAGCGGCAATACCATTTACTTCTCGCAAATCTTCGCCCTCCACAAGGGCACGGCGTACGTCCTGACGCTCGGCACGCAGCCCGCCGACATCGACAAAATGAAGCAGCAGGCCATCGTCGTCATCCAGACGTGGAAGTTCTTGCAGTAACGAAGCGCACCGACAATCGGTTGCGCCGTCGCTCCGCGCGGCACTACTATGGGCGCACCGGCAGTGGGCGCTGCCGCACGCCGACGAGGGGACGCCATCCCATGTACCGCTTCCTACCCATCCCACCCGTGACGCGGCGCGTGATCGCGGCAATCGTGGCGGCTGGGGGCCGCCCGCTCGTCGTCGGCGGCGCGGTACGCGACACGCTGATGAATCTCCCCGCGACGGACTTCGACATCGAGGTATACAGCCTCGCGCCGGATGCGCTGGAAGCGGCCTTGCGCGCCGTCGGCACGGTACAATTAATCGGCCAGGTCTTCGGCGTCTTCAAGGTGACGCCGCCGGGCGGAACGACGCTCGATGTTTCACTCCCCCGGCGTGAGAACAAAATCGGCGCGCACCATCGCGATTTCCGCGTCGAGCCGGACCCGGCGATGACCCCGCAGGAGGCCGCGCGGCGGCGGGACTTCACCGCCAACAGTGCCGCGTGGGACCCGCAAACGGCGGAGATCCTCGACTTCTACGGCGCGAAGGCGGATATCACCGCTGGTGTCCTACGCATGGTGGACGAACGCGCCTTCGCCGAGGACCCGCTGCGCGTCCTGCGCGGCGTCCGCTTCGCCGCCCGCTTCGGCTGGCAGATCGAGGAGCGCACTGCCCTCCTCTGCCGCCAGATCGCGGACGAGTACCCGGCGCTCTCCATCGAGCGCGTCTGGACCGAGTGGGAGCAGTGGGCGCGGGGGAACCAGCCGGGTGCGGGACTGCGCGCCCTCGCGGTGACCGGCTGGATACGGCATTACCCGGAACTCGCCGCGCTGATCGACCTGCCGCAAGACCCAACATGGCACCCCGAGGGGGATGTCTTGGTACACACGGGCTACGTCTGCGACGCGATGGCCGCGCTGTGCGTGGCGGAGCAGGCGACGACACACGAGCGGCTGGCGTTGATGTTCGCCGCCCTCTGCCACGATCTCGGCAAGGCAACCACGACCGTCGTGAACGAGACGGGGCGATTAGTGAGCCCCGGCCACGCGGAGTCCGGCACGGCGCTCGCCGAGCGGTTCCTCACCCGCATCGGCGCGCCTGTCTCTCTGCACGAGCGAGTGCCGCCGCTGGTGGCGGAGCATATGGCGCTGCTCAACGGGCCGCTCACCGACCGGGCGATCCGCCGATTGGCCCGGCGACTAGGCCCGGCGCGCATCATCGACCTGCGGCGACTGATCGAGGCGGACCGGCAAGGTCGCCCGCCCCTGCCATCCCAACCGCTGCCGCAGGATGTGGAGGCGCGGGCGGCGGAACTCGGCTGCAACAGCGGCCCCCAGCCGGATATCCTGCTTGGCCGCGACCTGATCGGGCTGGGACTCACGCCGGGCAAGCGATTCGGCGAGATCCTGCGCGCCGCCGCCGAAGCCCAGGCGGAAGGCGATTTCACCGACCACGCCGGCGGCATGGCATGGCTCGCAGCATTCCTCAATGATGATCCGGCGCAGAGACCCAGCGATTAGCGCGGCTCGTAGGACTGTTTCGTGCCCTTAGCGTGCGGGTTGGTGGTGGCAGGCTTCCCGCCCGCCTTTCGGTCCGGGAGGCCAGATGGAAGCCTGCTCCCACCGGGGGGATTGCCCCTCTCTCAACCGTCCCCTCCGGAGAGA
>JBPCMC010000312.1:0-4997 GCA_051002645.1 Thermomicrobiales bacterium | reverse complement strand
AACATCTGCATGGTGATTCGTTCCTCCGGTAATTTCAACAGTCAGGCACGTCGAAACCTTCCCCGTCGCTAGCCATGCGCCGGGAGATCGCGCCAACCGTTTGCTACCTTCCGAATCACCTTCATCGCATCTACTCTCCGCCGACGAGCGGGAACCGCTCCACGATAGTATACCGCGATCCGCCCGGACCGAGCACGCTGCGGATCAGCGAGACCTCGCGCACCGGCCACGCGGTCGGCGGCGCCGCGACGGGCCGGGCGAGCGCGGCGGCGATGGCGGTCATACCCGGCAGGTCGCGTCGCCCCGCCCGCACGCGACCGAGCGTCAGGTGCGGACGGAAGGGCTTGCGGTCGGCGACGACCCCCTCGACGCCGCGCACTGCATCGCGCACGGCGCGTTGGAGCGCGAGCAGGCCATCATCGTCGCCCCGAACGCCGAGCCAGAGCACACGCGGCGCATCGGCGGACGGGAACGCGCCGACCTCCCCCGCGCGCAGCAGCATCGCCGCATGTTTCGCGACGGCTGGCTCAACGGCGCGAACGAGAGACGGGATATGCGCCGCGACGACACTACCAAGAAATTGCAGTGTGAGATGCACCTGTTGCGGCGCCACCCAACGAACGGGAAGGTCGCCTCGCTGCCGCAACGACCGTTGCACCGACGCGACCGCGTGCTGCATCGCCTCATTCGTTTCGAGCGCGATGAAAAGCCGGACCATGCGCGGGCCAGCGGGCCGATCCGCCTCATTCCGCTCGTCGTCGCCTTCCTTCGCATCACCCGGCGCATCAATCATCATGGTTGGCACCATGCCCCTATCGCACTCGCGTCATTCTCAGTCGGCGATTGTAGCATCGGGGCGCGTGCTACACTGCCACAAATTGATCGGGCGCACCCGACGTTGACCGGACAGAGGAACGATTGAGCGCCTACCGCTTAGTCCTCAGTCCTCAGTCCTCAGTCCTCAGTCCTTGCGACGAAGGAGCATTAGTATGGCACAAGGATTTCGCGGTGTCTTCACAATTCCGGTGACACCGTTCGACCGGCACGGCAACATCGACGAGGAATCACTGAAGAATGAGGTGGATTGGTGTGTCCGTGCCGGGGCGCACGGCATTGTCGCGCCCGTCAATGCCAGCGAATCGCCGACCCTGACCGACGATGAGCGCAAGCGTGTCACGCGGCTGGTGGTTGAGACCACGACGAAGCGCGTCCCGGTGGTGATTGGCGTCTCGGGCGTGAGCACGCAGGCAGCGGTGCTCTACGCCAAGTATGCGCGTCAGGTAGGCGCGGACGCCGTGATCGCCATGCCACCCTATGGCGTGCGATTGGTGGACCCGGAATCTGTCTTCGCCTTCTACCAGTCGGTCGCGGACGCCGCCGACGGCTTGCCCGTCTTCATCCAGGACTGGTCAGGGCCGGCGGGTACGGCGATGGGTGCGCATCAACTGACGCGGCTGATGACGGAAATCGACAACGTCTCCTACCTGAAAGAAGAGACGGCGGATGCCGGCCATGTGATGAGCACCGTGCTGGCGACGGCAGGCGACGCGTGCCTCGGCATCATGGGCGGTATCGGCGGGCGCTACCTGATGGACGAGTTCCGGCGCGGCGCGTGCGGCACGATGCCCGCCTGCCAGACGACGGACATCCACGTCACGATCTGGAACGCCCTCGAAGCGGGCAATCTGGACAAAGCCCGCCGCACCTTCTATCGCCTGCTCCCACTTCTGAACATGGAGGCCGCCTTCGGCCCTGCACTCTACAAGGAAGTGCTCAAACGGCGCGGCGTGATCGCCACCACAACCATGCGCTCCCGCCGCGACTCCGGCCTCGACGAATACGACCACAAGGAACTCGACGCCATCCTGCGCGACGTTTCGGAACTGTTCTCGATTTGAACCTCACCCCCGGCCCCCTTCCCTAAAAGGAAGGGGGAGTGAGGCGGGAATCATCGCGACATGCATTCCCCTTCCCTTCAGGGAGGGGGCGAGGGGGTAGGATAATGGCGATGACACCACCTAATCTCGGTGGCGGTTGGCTCGGCAAATATGGCAAGGGACGGACGGTCTCGCGCGCCTTCCTGATGGGCGCGGGGTACACGAGTGCGGATATGGACGGGCGACCGATCATCGGCATCTGCAACTCGTGGAGCGAGTTAAATAACTGCAACTACCACCTGCACGATGTCGCGGAGGCCGTCAAGCGCGGCGTCTGGCAGGCGGGTGGGCTGCCGTTGGAATTCCCCGTCATCTCGCTCGGTGAGACGACGATGTCGCCGACGACGATGATGTTCCGCAATCTGATGGCGATGGATGTTGAGGAGATGATCCGCGCTCAGCCGCTCGACGGCGTCGTGCTCCTGTCATCGTGCGACAAGACGACCCCGGCGATGATTATGGGCGCGGCGAGCGCGAACCTGCCCGCCATCCTCGTCACGGGCGGGCCGTCGCTCTCCGGCCGCTATCGCGGCAAAGATGTCGGCACGACCGACTACACGAAGATGGACGCCGAACTGCGGGCCGGACTCGTCACCGACGAGGATATGATGGAGTTCGAGGCGGGCTACAAGCGGAGCGTCGGCCACTGCGAGGTGATGGGCACGGCGAGCACGATGACCAGCCTCGCCGAGGCGATGGGCCTATGCTTGACGGGTTCCGCGAACATCCCGGCGGTTGACGCGCGCCGCTACCGCGTCGCCGAGGAGTCGGGGCGGCAAATCATCGAACTGGTCAAACGCGACATCAAACCATCCGACATCATCACCCGCGCGTCGCTGGAGAACGCGATCCGCGTCAGCATGGCGATTGGCGGCAGCACAAACGCCGTTGTCCATCTCGTCGCGTATGCGGGGCGGCTCGGTATCGACCTGCCCCTCTCCGTCTTCGATCACATCAGCCGCACGACGCCCTTCATCGTCAACGTCAAGCCCTCCGGCGAGTACATGATGAATGAGGTCTTCGAGGCGGGTGGCGTACCCGCCGTGATGAAGGAGATCGAATCGCTCCTGCACCGCGACTGCCTGACCGTGACGACGAAGACGATTGGCGAGAACTTGGAGAAAGCACCCCACTCGCTCGACCACGATGTCATCCGGCCGCTCTCGAACCCGCTGCACCCGGAGGGCGGCACGGCGATCCTGCACGGCAACCTCGCGCCCTTCGGCGCGGTCATCAAGCAGACGGCCGCCTCGCCGCATCTGCTCGTCCATCGCGGCCCGGCGATCGTCTTCAACTCGAACGACGAATTGCATGCCGCGCTGCACGACGACACCTACGAGATGGACCCGAACGCGGTCATCATCCAGCGCTATCAGGGGCCACTCGGCTTCCCCGGTATGCCGGAGACGGGCGGCGGCGTCGCGGTGCCGAACAAACTGATCCGTAGCGGCGTCCGCGACATCGTGCGCATCACCGACGCCCGGATGAGCGGCACCGCCTTCGGCACGACCGTCCTCCATGTCTCCCCGGAGGCGGCGGCAGGCGGCCCCCTCGCAGCGGTGCGCGATGGCGACATCATCGACCTCAACGTCCCTGAGCGGACGCTCAATGTGCTGATCTCCGACGAAGAGATGCAGGAGCGCCTGAAGGAATGGATAAGCCCGGTGCCAACCAATGTGCGCGGCTACCACTGGCTCTACCTCAACCATGTCCTCCAGGCGCACGAGGGGTGCGACTTCGATTTCGCCCGCGCGAGCGGACAGATGCGCGACGGATTGGCCTAACCCCATCCCGCCCAGAGGGCACCCGCCCTTCCCCAATGGGGGAGGGGGAGGGGTAGGGGCGCACAGCCGTGCGCCCTCGTGATGGGGCAGGGGTGATGACGCACAGGCCACGACATTCGCACTGAATCACCCCTTCCCGTTTCGGGAGGGGGCCGGGGGGGTAGGAAAATATGGCACTGAAAGCAGTAGTAATCGGCGCAGGACGGCGCGGACACGCGCACACGCAGGCGGTGGCGGAACTCGAAGATCAGGCGCTCGTGATGGGCATTGCGGACATTGACGAGGGTCGCGCGCGTTCGCTCGTCGGCGAGCACGCGCCGCACGCGAAGGTCTACACGAACGCCTCGGTGATGCTCCGCGAGATCGAACCGGATGTCGTCTACATCACAACGCCACCGCCGTTGCACCGGGCGCAGGCAACCGAGGCGTTACAACTCGGCGCGCACGTCGTCCTCGAAAAACCGATCGCCCTCACCGTCGCGGATGCTGAGGCGATCGGCATGGTCGCGGAGGAGATGAAGCGGCAGGTCCACATCTGCCACCAACTCCGCTACGTCCCCGGCGTGGACGCGCTGCGCGAGCGACTGTCGAGTCAGAAGGTTGCACTGACGCATATCTGGAACTACCGCAAGGGCCCGGATATCCCCGGCAACTGGTATCGCACCTGGGGCGGCGGGCACGTCGTCGAATGGGGCATCCATTATCTCGATCTCTGCCGCTACGTGATGAACACGGAACCGGCGGAAGTCTACGCGCGCTACGCCGATCAGGTGATGCACGGCCAGGAGAATTGGGAGAACTGGGATTCGTACAGCCTCACCGTTCAGTGGGCGAACGGCGCGGTCTGCGGCTACGCGAGCACCTATGCGCTCAAACCGGGGATTGCCCCGAGCGCCGGCCTGACGATCATCGCAGCGGACGGCAAGGCGGAGTTCGGCTGGAATGGCACGACGTGGACGACGCCCGAGCACACCGAGGAATTTCCCGGCAAGACCGGCGATGGCGAGCGAAATCTCTCCCATGCCTTCTTCACGGCGATCACCAGCGGCGACATGAGCGGCGTCCGCCAGTCGTTCGACGACGCGATGAAGACGCATCGCCTCGTCATGGCGGCAAACGACTCCGCAATGAACGGCACGGTGGTGCGCCTGTAGATACTGCACTCTTTATCCCGGTGGCGGTGGGCTTTCGCCCAATACGGTTCAGTTACGCGACGATCAGCGGGGCGAATGCCTGCGTAGGGGCGGTGCTCGAATCGCCCTCCCCGGCCTGGCGG
>JBPCMC010000311.1:0-11133 GCA_051002645.1 Thermomicrobiales bacterium | reverse complement strand
AGTGACGGCATGGGAGGCAGCGCGTAATGCCGCGCAAGTCAAAGTGGATTGGCGCTTTGGGGTAAGCGAGGCGCGCACGAAACTGGCACGCCTCTATCCCGTCACAACCCCTGTGGTCGAGGACTAGCGGAGTTTGCGTGATACAGCGTCAGAATATCTTGGGCGGCGCGGCGGAGGGCGACGATCAACGCCGGTGGGGATGTGACGACGATCTCCCCACCGAGCGGGAGGAGCCGCGTAGCGAAATAGTCGATCTCGGACGCGGGGATGATCGTATTGATGATGCCGCGCTGCTCGGTGATCGTCATCTCGCCGAACTCGGTGCCGGGATCGAACCGTTTCATCCCCTGCGGCGAGATGACCGCCCGCAGCCGCACCGGATTGGGCGCATCGCGCTCGCGCGTGTCGAGCCATTCCCGCAACGACATCGCGTGCGGCGGCGCGAAGCCGTCCACACGCTCCACGTTGAGGAAGCGATCGGCGCGCAGGGAGAGATTCCCCGCGCGCCGGTAGTCGTAGCAGGCGCAATACCAGAAGCCGTTTGCGGCATACAGCCCGAAGGGGTAAATCACCCGTGCCGCAACACCGGAACGCGAATCGTACGTTACCCGCAGGTGCGCGCCGTCCAGCGCCGCGTGCAGCAAATCCGGCAGAAGCGGTGCATCGTAGGTGCGCTCGTTTCCCATGACGATGACGTGATGGCGGATGCGGTCGATCTCCTGAACGAGATCCGGCGGCAGCGCGGCGCGGAGTTTCGTGATCACTGAGAGGCTTTCTGGCGCGAACGGCGACTGCGCGTACCGCAAGAATGCCTCATAGGAGAGCACGAGGCCGATCGCCTCATCGACCGTGAGCGCCAATGGCAGTTGCCGCTGGCTCCGCACGAGGGCATAGCCGCCGCCCGGCCCCGGTGTCGCAGCGAGGGGCACACCCATCGCGGAGAGGTCGTGCAGATCGCGCAGCATTGTCCGCCGCGAGACGCCGAACTCACTCGCGATTTCCTGCACCGTGAATCGCGGCTTCCGCTGCACCACGATCAGCAGTTCGAGCAACCGTCCCGTGCGCGACATGATCGCCTCCCATGGCAGTCTCCGCCAAGATAGTGACGTATTCTGTCACTATTCTCTCATATGATGACGATGAGAGAGCGGATGTACCAGATAGGAGGTTCGGTGGATACGATGGCACAGGATCTGGAAGTCTTTACTGGCAATGGTAGAGATCGCGATGCCTCACCTCGGGCTGTGGCGATACGGACAGCAATGGAGGCGCACATGAAGGTATTATTTGTGGCAGGGTTCGGTCCCATCATCCGTGAACTGGCAGCAAGCAGCGCCCTGTATCTGGAGACACTGGGCTTGCCGCTGGAAAACGACGACGGCTACTTCCACACCGAGCAATTGGCTGGCGTCAAGAGCTTCGCGCTCTGGCCCCTGTCACAGGCAGCGCAGTCCTGTTTCGGCACAGAGACGTGGCCGGAGGAGACGCCCAAGCCGCAAGCGTGGTTGGAGTTCGATGTGGACGACGTTGCCGCGGCGACCGAAGAATTGACGGCGCGCGGGTACACCGTGCTCGTGGCGGCACGGAAAGAGCCGTGGGGACAGACCGTCACGCGCCTTCTCGGGCCGGAGGGGCTTCTGATTGGTATCACCTATACGCCGTTGATGCGGGACGAGCAGACGGAACAGGCATAGGTGCATCCGGTTGCGATCTTCATCCGGCAGGGCGGCGAGGAGGATTCATTCGTGGCCGATGCACTACTGGATAGGCGGCTGGAAAACTGGTGTCAGACATCGGAGCGCCGCATTCCCGATCCCGTTGCGGCCGCCCAATTCATTGAGCGGATTGGGTTTGCGACGCTCTACCCCGTCTCCCCCGAGATTCCGAACCTCTACCATGCCCACATGGGCGATCCCGACGCCAAAACCGATTCCGGGCATGATAGTCCATCGGGCGATGTCTACAGTTGGCGGTGGACGCTCGGTCGTCGGAATGTGGCGTTCTACAGCGCGATCGTTCGCAACCGGCCCACGTGGGTCAGTTGGCCGCTCCTGCCCGCCGTGCTCCGCCTGCGTGGCGACGTGCGTGATCCTGCCGATCTTCACGCGGTGGGGGAACTCTCCGGGCATGCGCTGCGTGTCGCGCAAGCGCTGGAATCGTCCGGTGGAGTTCTCAGCACCGGCGATCTTCGCAGGGCAGCAGGATTCCCGACCGGCAAGGAGCACCGTGCCGCCTATCTCAAAGCGGTGGGCGAATTGGACACGCGGCTGCTCCTCGCCAAGGTCTTCTCCCTGGACGATGACGAGATGTACCACGCGCTCGTCCGCAACCGCTATCCGGATTACATCGTGGCGGCAGGGGCGATAACACGCGAGGACGCCCTGGCACAACTCCTCACGGCCTATCTTCCCGCTGCCGTCTACACCGTCCCAACGGTCCTCGCGAAAGATTTGCGCCTGCCAGAACCCGACCTGCGCACCGCCCTCGATCACCTCGTCACGACCGGGCATGCCCAAACGATCACGCGCCCCAATCAGCGCGGCAATTGCTATCTCTCTGACCTGATCCCCAAAACGTGTCCGACGCGTCTCGGAGAGCGTTGATAAACCTATGAGCGTCACGCGACGGGAAAGGCCGGTACGGCATCTACACGTAATACCTCAGGCTGATCTGAAAATAGGTCGCAATTGCCCTTGCCATGCGATCGTGTGGAATCGCGACCGGGAACTTTCATCGTGCGCTCGTGCCCGGCACGGGCATCGCTAACTGTTGATAATCGCCGTTCGTAGGCGGTAGCATCGCTCCTTCGACCCACCCCGAAGGAGGTGTGCCGTGCTCGGCCCGGCCAAAGCCCGCGATCATGTCGATTTCGCCCCGCGCCGATCGACTACACTAGAGCGGCGGGGGTGGGCTTCGCCGCGATCACAGCGCATGAGGAGGCAGACCGATGACCGACCGCACACCAACCAAGACGACGAATCTCGACCGCTACGGCTCCGATGCCCTGCCGTGGAGTCGGGCGCACGTCGCACTCGTGGAAGGTTCAACTGGCCCCGACACCACCCATTTCCTCGGCACGATCGGCCCCAATGGCCGCCCGCACGTCGCCGGGTTCGGGGCCGCCTGGCTCGACGGCGATCTCTACTTCACCAGCAACCTCGCCGCGCGCAAGGCCCGCAACCTGGCAGCGAACCCGGCCTGCACGATCGCCGTCAAGCTGGCGGGGATCGATCTCACCCTCGCAGGGACCGCTGTGCAGGTGAGCGACGCGGCCACGCTGGAACGGATCGCCGCGATCTACCGCAACGGCGGCTGGCCCGCCGAAGTCGCGGGCGACGCGCTGACCGCCCCTTTCAGCGCACCCAGCGCGGGCCCGCCACCGTGGCACCTCTTCCGCTTCACCTTCGACACGGTCGTCGGCGTCGCGACCGCCGAGCCATTCGGCGCCACCCGCTGGCAATTCGCGCTCTGATTGCTCGCCCCGGCTGCCGCACGGCGTTGTACGCCACGCGCGGCAGATCGCCCGCTCGCTAGATGCTGACTACCTCGACCGGGTACACGGGTACCACGCGACCGAGGAGTATCAGCGGGCGATGCGCAAACGCAAAGTCTGGATCGAGCCGTGCGCCCTCTAGGCAGCTTCGGCGAGGCGAAGTAGTGGCACGGAATGCGGCAGTTCCGACTGCGGGGGCTCACGAAGGTGTATAGAGAGGGGCTGTTCATCACGGCGGGGCAGAATCTGAAGCGATTGCTGAGCGCCAAAGGCTGGGGACGGCGGCCATGGCCGGATGGGGCAATCGGACTCGCCGGTCTGACGACTTGGGACCGCTCTCCAATCAGGTCACACCTCGTCTTATGAGAGCCTGGCTCTTGGCCACTTTCGATATCCATGTTCTCCGCGCACTTTGTCAGGGAGCGGGCACGATTGCGTTGCGTACGCTTTCCGACTTCGGAACATGAATGGCGTATCACCGGTTCGCGAGGCGCGGATTCAATGCCTCATTCAGGCCGTCCGCGAGCAGATTGAACCCGAGCACGGTCAGGGTGATCGCGAGACCGGGAAACGCTGAGAGCCACCACGCGCGCCGGACGAATTGTTGCGCGTCATTGAGAAGTGCCCCCCAACTGACGATATTCCGGTCGCCGAGGCCCAGGAAACTCAGCCCGGCCTCGACGAGGATCGCGCCGCCGACGAGCAGCGCCGCCTCGATCACGATCGGCGGCATGGCCATCGGCAGGACATGGCGCAGGAGAATGACCGGCTCGCGCACTCCGATCGCCCGAGCGGCCATGACATGCTCGCGACCCCGCAGCGAGAGCACCTGCCCGCGTAGGAGGCGCGCGGTCCCCGGCCAGTAGGTCAGGCCGAGTAGGAGGATGATCAGCCGGATGCTGCTCCCGAAGAGCGCGACGGTGATCAGCACGAGGAAGAAGCGGGGCACGATCTGAAAGAGCTCCGTGAACCGCATCAGCGCATCGTCCACGAAGCCGCCGAAGTAGCCCGCACACGCCCCGATGAGGACGCCGATCACGGTGGCAATCACCATCGTGACGACCCCAACCGCGAGCGAGGCGCGCGCCCCATGCACGACGGATCGATAGAGGTCGCGCCCGAGGTCATCGGTGCCGAACGGGTGTGCCCGCGAGGGTGTTTGGAAGACTTGGCGTGATGTCGCAAACGGATCGCCCGGTGCAAGCACGCCCGCAAAGAGCGCCAAAAACAGGAGCGCCGCCAGCACGCCGCAACCGAACAGCGCCGCCGGTTGGTTGCGGAGGCGGACCCAGAAGCCATCCCGCCCGCGCCGACGCATCGGGAGGGCAATTGGTGGCGATGGTATCTCCGCCAGCCGCTCGCCGGTCACCTCGCGTGCCATCCTACGCAAACCTCACGCGGGGATCGAGCGTCGTGTAAATGAGATCGGTGATGAGATTGACGACGATGACGGTCGCCGCGACGAGCAGGAAGATCGCCATCAGGAGCGGGTAATCGCGCTTGAGCGCGGCATCGAGGAGGAGGCGTCCGATCCCCGGCCAGGCAAAGATCGTCTCCGTGAGGGCGGCGCCGGTGAGTACCACGCTGATGTGGCCACCCGTCACCGTCACGATCGGCAGGAGCGCGGTCCGCAGTGCGTGGCGCCAGAGGACGGCCCGCTCCGCCAATCCCTTCGCACGGGCGACAGTGATGAAGTCTTCGGCGAGCGCCTCGCGCAGGCTCGTGCGCGTCAGTCGGGCGGTGAGCGCCAGTTGGGGCAAAGCGAGCGTCACCGCCGGGAGGGTGAGGTGGCGGATCACGTCCAGCACATGGTGGATCCCGGTGTAGTTCTCCCGCACGGTGACCATGCCCTGAACCGGCAGGAGGTTGAGGCGCACCGCGAAGAGGAGCACCAGGAGCTGCCCGAGCCAGAATACGGGCATCGCGTACGCGGTCAGCGTGAAGGCGGCGATGCCGTGGTCCAGCGCCGAATGCGGCCGGATCGCGGTCACGACCCCCAGCAGGAGCCCGATGGCCGTCGAGAGTGTGATCGCAGTACCCATCAGGAGCAGCGTCGCGGGCAGGCGGCCGAGGATCACCCGGAGGACCGGCTGCTGATAGGAGAACGAATAGCCGAAGTCGCCGTGCAGCGTCGTGACGATGTAGTGCCCAAGCTGGGTGATGATCGGCTGGTCGAGGCCGTAACGGGCGCGCATCTCGGCGTAGAAAGCGGCATTGCCGCCTTCCCCGGCCAGAAAGATGAGCGGATCACCCGGCGCCAGATGAATGAGCGTGAAGGTGATCACCAGGATGCCGAGCACGAGTGGCACCGCCTGCAACAGGCGGCGCACCACGTACCGCCCGAGCGATCCGGCCCGGGCGTTCATTTCGTCGTCCAGGCCTTTTCCAGGATGTTGCCACCCGACGTCCGGAAGCCTTTGTAGATCGAGCGATAGGCCCGATAGCCTTGTGAATCGACGATCCAGAAATAGGGCACGTCATCGGTGAGAATCTGCTGGAGCTGCGCATACGTCTTCGCGCGCTCGGTGCGATCCGTCTGCGCGGCGCCCTGATCGAAGAGCTGATCGACCTTCGGGTTCTTGTACCCCGCGCCGTTGGAGAAGAGGATCGGCCCGATGTTGCTCGAGACATACATGCGGCGCACGCCGACCTCCGGGTCGGAGCCGTTGCAGTACGACGCGACGCCGAGGTCGAAGTCCTTCTTGACGAAAACCTTGTCATTCGCGGCATTCACATCGAGCGTCTCGAGTTGCAGGTTGATTCCCACCGCCTTCAGCTGCTGACGTAGCGCCTCGCCGAGTTTGGCGTAGGAGGCGGCGTGCGTGAAGGTGACGGTGAGGCGCGTGCCGTCCGCGCCCTTGGCGTAGCCGGTCTGGTCGAGCATCTGGTTCGTCTGCGCGACGTTGAACGGATATTGATGGACCTGCGAACTGTACGCCCACGACATCTGGCGACTGATCGGCCCGGTCGAGGGGGTGCCCTGGTTGAAGTAGACCTGGTCGACGAGGAACTGCCGATCAATCGCCGTGTAGAAGGCGCGCCGTCCGTCCAGCGTATCGAACGGCTTCTTCGCGAGATTCGGGATCAGCACGTCCTGGCAGACCGAGCCGCCCGAGCCGCCGAAACCCTGCACGAGTGTGAGCGACGAATTCTTCTGCAGCCGCGCGAGGTCCGCACCCGAGACACTGCCGAGGTAATCGACCTCGCCCTGCTCCAGCGCCTGCTCCGCAGTCGCTGTGTCCGGGATGATCCGCAGGATCGCCTTGTCGAGATACGGGAGTTGGGCGCCGGTTGCGTCCTTCTTGAAGTAGGTCGTGTTGCGATCCAGCGTCACATGGTCGCCCTTGACGTACTCGGTGAACTTGAACGGCCCGGTGCCGATCGGCTTGAGGTTTGCCGGATCGTTTTGCACGTCTTTCCCGTTGTAGATGTGCTTCGGGATGATCGAAGCCTCGACCACATCGAGACGCTGCAGGAAGGGTCCATAGGGCTGCTTGAAGCGGAAGATGACGGTGCCGGGATCGGGCGCATCGATCCCATCCAATACCGATTCGAGCGCCGCTTTCGTGCGCGCGTGGAACTTCAGGAGCCCCTGCTCGAACGTGAATTTCACGTCGTCGGACGAGAAGGGCTGCCCATCGTGCCACAGCACGTTCGGCTGCAACTTAAAGGTGTATGCCTTGCCGTCGGCGCTGACCTGCCAGCTGGTAGCCAGCTCGGGCACCGGGCTCAAATTGTCATCGAGACCGACGAGGCCGTTGAAGATCTGATCCGTCACGGTGTGCGTGCCGCCCGCCGTCGTGATCGCCGGGTTCATCGGGCCGGGATCGGCGTTCATCACGACGACCGCCGTGCCGCCCCGCTTCGGTGTGCCCGCAGCTGGCGCGGATGTGGCGGGAGCCGCAGCCACCGGGGCGGATGTTGCCGCGGCGGTCGTCGGTGCGGCGCTCGATGCCGCCGCCGCCGGCTGTGCGGCAGTGGTGGGCTGTGCCGCACCGGTTGGCCGCGCAGCAGATGCGGCTGCGGCAGTCGTTGGTGTCGCATTCGCGGGCGTCGCGGTCGGGGCGGTACTGCCGCCACATGCAGCGAGCACGAGGCCGGCACTGATGACCGTCACGCAGCTCACCGCCTGCCACCGTGCGTGCCGTGTTCGATTGCGTCCGATCATTGCATCCTCCCCTACACTGCGCCGAAAGCAGCGCAGACCCCCTCGCTCACTCGAGATTGGACCCGACGTGCCCGATGCGCTAGCGCAACAGGGGCGGCCCCCCGCGTGCCGCATCATGCCCCTCCCAGAGTGTTTGCAACCACGATGGCGCAGTCGCATCGAGCCGTTGCTCGTCGCGCAGGTAGTAGCCCTTGATGTCCAGCACGGGTGTACCGGGCCACGCGTCCGTACCGATGATATGGAGGTTGCGCCCGTCCCGGCGCACGAGCTTCGGATAACTGAGACCAATCGGGTTCGGCCGACGCGGGCTGCGCGTCGCGAAGAGACCGACCGAGGGCATATCCTCGCGGTTCTCCATACGCCAGACGAGTCGAGCGTCCGGTGTCAGCGGGTCGGTGCGGTCCATGAAGAGGACCACGACGAGGTGGCTGAACTCCTCGATACGCAGCAACCCCGCTTCCCATTCCGGGAAGATCTCGATGATCGATTCGGCAAAAGGGTCGAAGTAGGCGCCCGGCTCACTGCGGCCATCATCAGGCATGCCCGGCCGATGGACGACACCAATCGGCGTGACGGTGTACTGTGGTCGTGCACTCGTCATGCCGAATGCTCCTGTGCGGATGATACCAATACTCTGTGTACGGAACCGGGCAGCGCGTGGTTCATCGAAGGGCGACAGCGTCTTTGGTCAGCATATCCACCATCCCAGCGATTGCCTGCACGGCCGGCGCCGACGGCCGGTACTGGATGAGCGCTTGATTCGCGCGATCTGCTTCCTGCGCTGCCTCATCGAACGGGACGACACCGAGCACTTCCATGCCGAGGCGGGTGCTGTATTCCCGGATCGTCGCCTCGTCCCGCTCGGAGCGGACCTTGTTGGCGACCACGTACATCTGGGGGATGCCGAGATCGCGCGCGAGAGGAACCGTCCGCCCCAGCGTCTCGAGGGCGCGGAAGTACGGCTCGGTGACGATGAGGAGCGTCTCCACATCGCGGAGCGTCCCGCGGCTGAGGTGTTCGATCGAGGCTTCCATGTCGAGGACCGTCACATCGTCGGGGCGCAAGGTGCCAAGTTCTGCGACGACGCCGCGTACTGCGGCGTGCTGACCGCAGAGTCAGCCCTTCCCCGCGCCTTGCAGCGCCGTCATCATCAGCATCCGGACGCCGTCCGGGCCGACGACGCCATAGTCATCGATCACCTTCTCGAAGGGGATCGTCAGATAGAGCGAGGCGTGGTTGTGCGCATCGACGCGCTCCTCCATGATGTCCTCGCGTGCGATGCCGCGCAGTTTCTCCACCTGGCTCGCCGTCAACCCGAGCGCATTGGCGAGGTTTGGGTTCGGATCGTCGTCGAGCGCATTGACGCGATAGCCGCGCTGAGCAAAGAGCCGCGCCATCGTCGCCGAAATCGTTGTCTTGCCGGCCCCGCCTTTGCCTGCGACTGCGATACGCATTGCTTGGTACCCCCTATGCTCGTCATGCCTCGTCCGATGAGTATGTATGCTCTGGATGGCGACGGGATTGTAGCACGTCGCATCGGCATTGAGAATCTTCGATTTCCACGGTCGCGCGAGAAGCCGCTTACGTAAAGGAGATGCGCTCCTCCTCCCACCGGCAAAGCGACCGTGACGGTGCAGGAGGACGACACGGCATGACGAAGATAGGATTTGCTTGCCATAGCAGGGAAGTGCCACAGCGTACAGGGCGGGACACTTGGTACAAATGAGGTCATCGGTTCAAGCCCGATTCAGGGCTCCACTCCCTTCCTTGATACGACCACATGGGCACTCACATGTCCGATGGCTCCCGCCTCGGTAGCTGATTCACGCCGCGCCATTCGCCCGATCCGCGCGCGATTATAGCGGGGTGCAATCTGCCACCCTCGTCCTTTCGGGCGATGCGCCGGTTTCCCAAATGACCGATGTGTCAGCCCCGCCGCCGCTCTAGAGTGGGAGGCAGCAGACATTGGCCCGCATGCGCGCATGAGGAAATCCAATGACATCGATCTGGGCGTCCGCTCCCACAACCACCGCGAAGACGATCCGCATCGTGCTCGTCGACGATGCCGGGGCCGTCCGCCGAGCGCTGCGCCTCACATTGAGCGTCGAGCCCGATCTCTCCGTGGTCGGTGAGGCGGCGGACGGGGCACGCGCCGTGCAACTCGCGCGCGACCTCCACCCCGACATCATCCTGATGGACCTCGAACTACCCGGCATTAATGGGCTCGACGCCGCCCAACAGATCAAGGCGGCGGGTGAAAGGGGCGCGATCATCATGCTCACCGCCTTCGGCGGCGAGCAGATCCGGGGCGCCGCCGCGCGGGCGGGTATCGCCCTCTTCCTTGAGAAAGGCGACGATCTCGCCGACCTCGCCGAGACGATCCGCACACTTCACGACCGAACCAATCGCACATAGCCGCCTGTCCAAAGGAACTGGGCGATTCCATTCCTCCGATGGGTGCGCAGAGAGGCGTTGGGCGGCGATCATACGGAGGGGTCGCGAAGGGTCACGCAGTTGCTGATACGAAGAAGTGGTGGAGCAAAATAGGAGGGCGAGTATTCATGCGTGCAGTCGCGTCGATTCTGTCATTCGCATCGGGTCGACGAGCGAAATGGCTCGTCCTGCTCTTCTGGGTTGTCGTGCTCGTCATCGCCGTACCATTCGCGAGCAAGTTGATGTCCGCTGAATCGAATGAGGCGTCGAGCTACCTGCCGGCCAACGCGGAATCGACGCAGGTGCTCGATCTGGAGAAGCAATTCCCCTCGGGCCAGACCGCGCCCGCGATCGTCATTTACCGCCGCACGACCGGACTGACGGACGCGGATCGCGCCAAGGCGATGGCGGATCACGATGCGATTGTCGCGCAGCATCTCGATCTTGCCTTGCCGCCCTCCCCGCCCATTCCGTCGCAAGACGGGAAGGCGATACTCTATAGCGTGCCGTTCCAGGAAACGCCCAATTCGGATCGCCTCATCGCGGCGGTCAAGGCATTGCGCGCGATTGTCGGTGGTGGAGAAAATGGCCTCGACATCAAAGTGACCGGGCCGGCGGGTTTCGCGGTTGACGCGAATGCGGTGTTCGGGGATATCAACGGCAAGTTGCTCCTTGGCACGGTGAGCATCGTCACGCTGCTGCTGCTCATCACCTACCGCAGCCCGTTTCTCTGGCTCCTGCCGCTCATCGCGGTGGGCCTGGCGAATCAGGTGACATCGGCGGCGGTCTACGGCGCGGCGCGGGCCGGCCTCACGGTCAACGGCCTGAGCGCGGGCATCCTCACCGTGCTCATTTTCGGCGCGGGCACGGATTACGCGCTCCTCCTCATCGCGCGGTACCGGGAGGAACTGCGCAATCACGAGGATCGCCACGAGGCGATGGCCTTCGCGTTGCGGCGCGCGGGTCCGGCGATCGCCGCCTCCGGCGCGACGGTGACGATCAGCCTGCTCTGCCTGCTGGTCGCGCAATTGAACAGCAA
>JBPCMC010000310.1:0-4504 GCA_051002645.1 Thermomicrobiales bacterium | reverse complement strand
CGCGGGACCCTCCGCCCCCGAAAACTGGCGGAGCAGGTGGGGGATAGCGAGTGTCGTCGTGGGGGGGCGCGGCGCCGCGCCCGCCAACTCGTTCAGTTCACAAGCGGCCTCGATGTCGCCCTCGATGTCGAAATCTCCTCGGATGAATGCCTCGCCCACGGCGCGCTCGGTTGGCGGGAGAAACATGCGTCGCAGCGCGCCGGGGTGATTGAGCACAATCGTCGCGGCCACGTCGTCCGGTGCGCTCTCCGGCCAGCGCGTGCCGTCCCAGAGGCGGCAGGCAACGGTGCGGGGCGGGGACGCGCCGAGGAGCCGGTTCAAGATGTCGAGGGTGATCTGGCGGGCATTGCTGCCGCTGGATTGCGGCGGGGCGGGCGATGTAACGGACGCTTCCTTCTCGACTGTGACCATCGCGACCTTCCTCCCGTGCTGCTCTACCGTCTGCCACGCGATATGCCCGCGTAATAGTACGATAATCGACCATGTCGTGCATAGCGCCGCATAAGAGCGAGCCAGCACGGACGGGGGCGTGCCGCACCCAGGGAAATGAAGCGCGATCCGCCCACGGCCCCCGTAAAGCCGTCATCGATACCCTTGTATAGGCAATCTTGCTCTTCCCATAGAGCATTGATGATCTGAAGACTATAAAACGTCTCAACTCTATTTTATGAATGCAGACGAATCATATTCTCTAGCACTTGCTTTATGTAAATGACGCTGGTGCCCTGTCAAGGCACCGCTACGTGCAGCGTGTCCGTGCATAGCACAGTGATGCGCGGTTGGGGCTGTTCGTCGTGGTGTTGGAGAGAATATCGGCGTCGGGGGCGAAGTGTTACAGATGGAGGGCAGGGCTATGTTCGACATTACCTGGGAGTAACAGTAGCGGTTTCTTGCTGAGGGATTCCGATGACGGCAGGGCGGACATCACGGAGGGTTGGGCAGACACCGTGAGACCGCACCCCCGCTATCAATAAGTACAGACAAAGAGTGATCGAAGAAGAGGCTCCGAGCGGGGCCTTTTCTCTTTGCCCTACCCCCTGTGCCCGCATCGTGTATGCTCACCAGTGACCTGGGAACGACGTACATCCGTGATGGAGATTCGATGACTGGCCCGCAATCGCTCACCCGGTACTGGATCGATTTTGGCCGTGCGCCGGGCGGGGATGACGGCGCGTCCGCGACCACGCGCGTCTGTGGCGTGACGGTGGCCTCGCTGGACGATGCCCTCGCATTGGCAGGTGCGGCACTTTTTCGCGGGCAACGCCTTCCGCCCGTGGAGCGCGTAATCGAAAACATCGACCTCGCGATGCTCGACGCCTTCCATGTCGGGCCGAGCGTGCTGCCGCCGCATCGGTGCGGTGTCTGGTATCCGCCGGGTGGGGGCGCGCGATGACGGCGTCGCTGACGATTACCGGCATCACGACGGCGATTCTTTCCATCCCGCGTGCCGCGCGGCTGACGCTCTCCGGTGGCAGCCGGGACGACGCGACGACGGTGCTCGTCGCGGTGGCGACGGACGGGGGAGTGACTGGCATCGGCCAGACGCTCGTCGATCCGCCCGCCTTCGGCGCGGCGGGCATCAAGGCGGATATCGACGCCTACCTCGCGCCGCTGCTGATCGGGCAGTCGCCGTTCGACATCACCCGGCTGCATGGGATGATGGAGCGGGCACTCCCCGGCCACCGCGCCACTCACGCCGCGATTGACGTGGCGCTCTGGGACATCAAGGGCAAAGCGCTCGGCGTGCCCGTCTACGAACTGCTCGGCGGGCGCCTCCGGCCGGGTATCGCGCTGATGGCGATGGTGCGCCATGCCGACGCGGAGACGATGGCCCGCGAGACGGAGGAACTACTGCGCACCCCCTATCCGGCGCTGAAGGTGAAGATCGGCATGGGCGTCGCGGAGGACATCGCTCGCTATCGCGCCGTGCGCGAGGCGGCGGGCGACCGCGCGACGATTCAGGTGGACGGGAATGGCGGCTACTCGCTCGGCCAGGCGATCACCGCCCTCGGCGCGATGGAGCGGCTCGGTGGCCTCGGCATGATCGAGCAGCCGGTCGTCCACCTGGACGACCTCGCAGCATTGGCCCACCGTTTCGCCGCGCCGGTGATGGCAGACGAATCATTCGACGGGCCGGACGCATTGGTTGAGATCGCCAAACGAGGCGCGGCGCAGGCGGCCTTCCTGAAAATCCCCAAGCAAGGCGGCATCTCCGGCGCGCTCGCCGCCGCCCACATCGCCGGGGCGGTCGGCATCGATCTCTCCGTCGCCGCCTACTACGACATCCTCGCGGCAGCGGCGGCCCATGTCGCCGCAGCGCTGCCCGCCATCACCTGGCCCTCGTTCGTCACCCGCCTTGCGGACAGCGTGTTGACGGAACCACTCGCACCGGTTGGCACACTGCTGCGCGTGCCGGAAGGTCCCGGCCTCGGCGTGACGCTGGACGATGAGAAGGTGCGCCATTACACGGTCGACGGGTAGGGGAACCTCACCCCCCGGCCCCCTCTCCTTTGCTGACAAGCAAAGGAGAGGGGGAGCAAGAGAGATGGGGGCAGATCGCCCCCGACTGGAGCCGTCAGACTTGGCCCGTGTAGGTATCCGCGAACCAGGCGTGTTTGTCCACCTCGGTACGCTCGGTGAAGAGGTAGCGATGCCACGCCATCCGCTCGTGGCAGATGACGCCGAGTTCCCAGACGCACGCCGACGGCGAATCCTCCCCGCTCATGTCGGCGCGCAGGAACGGGCCGGGCGGCGAGAGTTCCTTGTAGTAAATCCGCTCCCACAACTCCTGATGCCCACGCCAGACACCGCTAATCAGGAAGGCGTGCGTGGTGCTGAGGTGAATGAGCGCGAAGTTCAGTCCGTACTCGGGATTCCAATTACCGCCTGCCATCGCGTCGATGATCACTGCCCGTGCCTCCGCGTCCATCGTGACGGGGATCGTCACACCTTCGCGGTGGACGTGATACCACTTGAAGATCGCGCCCGGTAGGATGAGCGCTTCCCTCGGCTCCGCGACGCGCCATTCGTGCGTGTAGGCCATCGGCACATTACCGAGATCGCCGAGGGATGAAACGGTTGCCTGTGCGGTCATTGATATCTCCTCCGTGCGCTACGCTGCTTGTTTGCGGGTGAATGTCATGATCCAATTCGTCTCCCACGTCTCGCCGCGATCGGTGGAGAACGCCTGCTCCCATCGCGCTGTGTCAGTGGTGATGCCGGACCAGATGAAGCGGGCGAGCACGGGCGTATCCTCGTGCTGATCGTCGCCGTAGAATTCGCCCACCCCGTCGACGAATCGCCCCATCACGGGCGGCTGCAACTCGTAGGAGACATTATCGACCCAGTAGATGCTCCATTGCTCGCTTGCGGGATTGAATACGCGCAACGAAACACCCTCGAAATCCGCCCCGCGCCACGTTGCGCGCATGCGGTCTCCATTACCCGCGCCGCCGAGAAGCGGCCAGCATTCCTGGATCGCCTCGAACCGCTCCCATTCATCGGCGTTCGTCAGGCGCGATGTCAGGCGTTCATTGACGACATGCCAGGAGCCGAAAAGAAAATCGAAGTCGTGGGCGCCGACGTGCGTATGCGAAGTAGCCACTGGTCCTCCTCGTACGTTGTGCCTTGACTGAGGTGCGAGAGTCGCCGCAGGCGATTTCAATACAAGCCCAATCGAGAACAATAAGCCGCTGGTGGGGGTAGTCCCCATATTTACACGCTCACTTCCTCTCATCAATAAAGATTTCCCAACGTTTCACACTCTCCAGTTTCAGCATCCCGTGCTCGTACCACGGGTCGTCCTTAATTTTCTCCCTCACCTCATTCTCATCTTCCGCCTTCACGATTAACATCGCGCCACCATCATCGACGAACGGACCGCCCATCAAGATAAATCCTTCATCAACGAGTCGATCAATGAAGACTGCGTGTTCATTCCATAAACGTTGCTCACGCGAACCCTTCGATAAATCGCGATTTGGGCCTGCGGCTGAGATTGCAATGAATGTATTCTGCATCATATCCTCCTGTGGGATTGTTTGAGGCGATAACGGTCCTCGCAACCTCGGGGCGGGAATGCTCCGCCGTTATCTCTTCCTCTGCGCGAATCTTCTCGTGGCGATGTTGCCCACTCGTATCGAGTATGGCACGCTATGCGGAAAGATTCCGTCCGCGATTTCGGGGAGATTGGCATGTATCACCCGACGACCCGTGTGCTCACCGTCCTCGAAGTCCTGCAAACGCGCGGCAGCGCCAGCGGCGCGGAACTCGCCGCGCGGCTGGAGGTGGATGTGCGCACAGTGCGCCACTACATCACCATGCTGCGCGATCTGGGTATCCCGGTCGAGGCGCGGTCGGGGCGACATGGCGGCTACCGGTTGCGCCCCGGTTTTCGGCTACCGCCCTTGATGCTGGCGAACGATGAGGCGCTCGCGGTGACGCTCGGCCTCTTGTTCGCGCGTCGCTTCGGGCTGACAGGTGCGGCCCCGGCGACCGAGGGCAC
>JBPCMC010000309.1:0-4938 GCA_051002645.1 Thermomicrobiales bacterium | reverse complement strand
AGACGCCAAAGAGTGTCGCGGCGACGGTCGCGCCGCTGGCGTCGCAGGTGCCGGGTGGTTTGGCTGCGACAGCGCAGGCAATCGCCTCCGCCGTACCGGGTGGCGCGGCGGCGCTTGCCTCGCAGGTGCCTGCCGCCGCGTCTCCGGCTGCGACGGCAAAGCCATCGGCGGCGGCTAGTCCAGCAGCGAACACCGCCGATGTCGCGAGCCGCAATGGGAAGTACAAGGCGGCGCCACCGATGAAGATCGACAAGTGGGTGAAGTACACCGCCACCATCGTCACGAACAAGGGGACGATGAAGGCAGACTTGTTCGCCGATACCGCGCCGATCAGCGTCAACAACTTCGTCTTCCTCGCCAATGACCACTTCTTCGACGGCGTGATCTTCCATCGCATCGTCGCGGGCTTCGTCATCCAGGGCGGCGACCCGACGGGCACCGGCACGGGTGGCCCCGGCTACAAGTTCCCCGATGAGCCCTCCTCGTTCAGCAAGAACTACGAGAAGGGGACGCTGGCGATGGCGAATAGCGGCCCGAACACCAACGGTAGTCAGTTCTTCATCTGCGTGGATAACCTGACCGCGAAGGGCGCGCTGCCGAAGCAATACAACATCTTCGGCAAAGTGACCGACGGATTGGACGTGATCGACAAAATCCTCGCCGTGCCGCGCACGACGGGCGGCGACGGCGCGCAGTCCAAGCCGACCGAAAGAGTAGCGATGGACAGTGTGACGATTCAGACGCAGTAGCGAGTATGGAGTATGGAGTAACAAGTCGAAAGTAACAAGTCGAGAGTGGAAAGGATCACTGTAATCCCCTTCTGACTTGTTACCTGTTACTTTCGACTTGTTACTCCACGAAGGGAGAGATCATGGCAGGGAAGAACGACCAGTACCGAGGGCAGGGCGCGCCGAAGTTCGCACTTGAGGGGGGCAAGACCTACAAGGCGAAATTCGAGACGAGTATGGGCGACTTCGAGGCGGAGTTGTACAGCGACACCGCACCGATGACGGTGAACAACTTCGTTTTCCTCGCCAATGAGGGATTCTACGATAGCGTCGTCTTCCATCGCGTTGTGCCGGGCTTCGTCGTGCAGGGCGGCGACCCGACGGGCACCGGCAGCGGCGGCCCCGGCTACAAGTTCGCCGATGAGGACATTCCGAGCCACCGGGACTACGAGAAGGGCACCCTCGCGATGGCGAATAGCGGCCCGAACACGAATGGCAGCCAGTTCTTTGTCTGTGTCGCGGACCTGCGCGGCCGCCTGCCGAAGCAGTACAACGTCTTCGGCAAAGTGACCGAGGGCATGGATGTCGTCGATAGCATGGTCAAGGTGCCGCTCCTGCCCGGCGGTGACGGAGCCCGCTCCAAGCCCGCCGACACGATCACGATCAATAAGGTCACGGTCGAGACGGCCTAACGGCCCTAACCCCCGACCCCTTCCCCACCGGGGAAGGGGAGCAGGGTACTATCGGCGCACCGGGCGGTTCACACTACGCAATGGCAATTCGCGTGAGTTCCCCTCCCGGTGCGGGAGGGGTAGGGGGTGGGTATCCCATGCGGATGCTCCTGGTGCGGCATGGGGAGAGCACGTACAACGCGGAGGGGCGCATCCAGGGACAGCAGGACGCGCCCCTCTCCGAGCGTGGGCGGCAGCAGGCGGAGCGGCTCGGGGAGCGGCTGCGCTCGTACGAATTCGACGCCTGTTACGCCTCGGACCTCGCCCGCGCCGCCGACACCGCCCGCGCGGTGATGCGACACCACCCCGCCGTCCCCTTCGCCTTCACGACACTCCTGCGGGAGATCAAGTTCGGTATCTTCGAGGGACGAATCATGCCGGAGATCGCGGAGATGTACCCCGAGGAGTACGCTGAGTGGATGGAGGACCGGCGCAACTTCGTGCCGCCCGGTGCGGAAAGTGGCAGCGAACTCTCCTCACGGGCGGGCCGCGCGCTCCACTGGCTCATGGCGCAGGGACACGACGGAACGATCCTCGTTGTCGCGCACGGCGCCATCCTCAATGCCTTCCTCGGTGAGTTCCTGCAACTCGGTGGCGAGAGCCGCTACCGCTTCCATTTCGACAATACTGCGCTCGCTATTGTCGAGGACAAGCCATTCGGCCCACGTCTCCTCCTCGCGAACGATACCTCGCACCTCGGTTCCGACGCCGCCTTCCCGTAGGATTCAATGTCTTCGGAGGATGGGATGCAAACGAATTACGACGCCATTGTGCTGGGGCTTGGTGCGATGGGGAGCGCGACTGCCTACCATCTCGCGCGGCGGGGGTATCGTGTGCTCGGGCTGGATGCGAATGCGCGCGGGCATAAGAACGGCTCGTCGCACGGCACGACGCGGATTATTCGCGAGGCGTATTTCGAGGCGCCGGAGTATGTGCCGCTCGTGCAGCGCGCCTACGCGCTCTGGCGCGAATTGGAGACCGAGTCGGGCCGCCATCTCCTGACAATCACCGGCGGTCTCAACATCGGCACGCCGGAGAGCGAGTTTGTCAGCGGCGCGCGGATGAGCGCCCAACTGCACCATCTCCCTTACGAGGAACTTTCTAACACCGAGGTCGCCGGGCGCTTCCCCGGCTTCCGGCTGCCGACGGAGATGGTCGCCATTTACGAGCCGAATGCGGGCATCCTCGACCCGGAGGCGTGCGTCTTTGCGCATCTCGATCTGGCGGCGCGGCACGGCGCGGCGATTCATCACCGCGAGCCCGCCCGCCGTTGGTCCGCCGAGGGCGACGGCGTGCGTGTGGAGACCGATCAGGGCGTCTACACGGCGGCGCGGCTTGTCATCACGGCGGGGCCGTGGGCAGGTGAGGTACTGGCCGACTTGGGTTTGCCGCTCCGGGTGCAACGAATCGTCAATGTCCATTTCGCGCCGACCCAGTCGGCGTTGTTCGCGCCCGAGCGGTGCCCGGTCTATCTGATGCAGGTGCCTGAGGGCGATTACTACGGCTTCCCCGCGCTCCCCGGCGAGGGCGTCAAAATCGGACGGCACGAGATCGGCGAGGTCTGCACCCCGGAGACGATCCGGCGTGCGATCGACCCCGAAGAGATCACCATGCTCCGCGATGTGCTCGACCGTTACCTGCCCGGCGCGGCGGGCGACGTGCTCCACACGCTCACCTGCATGTACACCAATACGCCCGACCGCCATTTCATCCTCGACCGCCACCCGGCACATGGCAATGTCGTCTATGGCTGCGGCTTCTCCGGTCACGGCTTCAAGTTCGCCAGCGCCATCGGCGAAGTGATGGCCGAACTCGCGATGGACGGCGCCACGCGGCATGACATCGCCTTCCTCTCGGCGACGCGCTTCGAGGGGTCGGGGCGGCCCTAACCCCCGACCCCTTCCCCACCGGGGAAGGGGAGCGGGCAGTTTCTGAAACTGTCTCCGTCTTGTTTCGTAGGGGCGGTGCTCGAACCGCCCTCCGTCGCTATGTCGATGCCTTGACGAAGGGCGACGGACGCCGACAGGCCGGGGAGGACGGTTCGAGCACCGCCCCTACAGAGGACGCCCGCGCCCGGAAGGGGAGCGGATCGCTCAGGGCGTGACAGGATTGAGGTAGTCCGCGCGCATGAAGCCGGAGAGGGAGCCGATCTGGACGGGGTACCAGGATTTGCCGCCGGTATCCATCACGGTTGGGCCGGTAGCTTGCACGACGGAGCCCTCGGCGATGTTGGCGAGGATCTTCCCGGCCGTCATATCCGGCTTATCGCGCAGGTTCGCGCCGTCGCCGTCTGTATTCGCGACGGCGAGTTTTTGTGCGGGCGGCGGGGTGGGCGTCGCCGTTGGAGTCCCTGTCGGGGATGATGCCGGGACGGTTGAGGGCGTTGTCGCACCCGGAGGCGGCGATGGTGGGGCCTGCGTCGAGTACGTGTAGGCGCCAGCGAGATTGAAGGTGATACCGCCGGTGACGATCTGGATGTCTGCCGCGCCCGCCGCATGGGGGGGCGTGACGGCGGTGATCGTGGTGCTATTCGGGACTTGCACATTGGTCGCGGGGGAGCCACCGAAGGAGACGGTCGCACCGGCCTGGAAACTGCCGCCGCTGAAGGTGACGGTCGTCCCGCCCGTAATGACGCCGATCGTCGGGTTCGTGCCGGTGATGTGCGGCAGCGTGTTCAGGGCGGCATCGCCGAAGGCGGCCGCGTCGAAGGTGCCGACGCCCGTCGCCAGATCATATCCCGTCGTCGCCGGATAGCGCGGATCGCTGCTGGCGTCGCACGAGGCGTCGAAGCAGTTGTGGCCGGTCGTGATGTCATGAAAGACGCTGCTGTTGCCGCTCGCCAGTTGATAAATGAGCGGGTTGGCGAAGCCGAGGCGCGGGTAGCCTGCGCCGAGGAGGTGCTGGTTGATGAGCGTCGCGGCGGCGGCCCACATGGGCGCGGCCACGCTCGTGCCGCCGGTGGACAGGAAGCAACTGCCGGCGATAGCGCCCGTGGCGCGCGCGCAGGTTGGCGGGTCGAAGGAGTAGATGATGAATCCCGCCTTCGGGTCCGCGTTCGCCGCGACATCCGGCACCTGCCGCTTGCCGTTGCTGTAGGTGTTTGCCACGCCCGGCCCGCGCTGATAATCCTGCTGGGGCCAGACGGCGCTTAGACCGCCGCCGCCCGCGCCGGTGCCGGTGCTGAAGCCGTTCCAGACGGTCTCGCTCGTGTACGCGTTCGTCGTCGGATCAATCGTCAGTTTCGTGCCGCCGACGCCCGTCACGTAAGAGCCTATCCGGGAAGTGATATGATGGGGGGATGAAGAACACAATTGCTCCCCCAAGCGACGAGAAAGCCAAAGACGATCCGACAATCTGGGAGGTGGATGATGCCCTCTGGGCCGCACTGCAACCACTGCTGGTCATCCGCAAGCCGCGCAAGAAGGCGGGTCGCCCGCCTATCGACAACCGGGCGCTCTTCAATGGGCTGATCTGGCTGG
>JBPCMC010000308.1:0-5760 GCA_051002645.1 Thermomicrobiales bacterium | reverse complement strand
GGCGATGGCCGTCTGGAAGTTGCCGCCCCTGCCGCCGGACCGGACGTATCAACTCTGGTTCCGCCTCGACGATCAGACGCGCGTCGGCATCACCACCTTCTCGGTGGACGCGAAGGGCGCGGCGGTCATGCGGCTCGATGTACCCCCGATGGCTCATGCCTACGTCCAGTGCGGCATCACGATGGAGCCGCGCGGCGGCAGCCCGCAGCCGACCGGGCCGCGCATCCTCGCGTCTCAGCAGTGGCCGGCGCCTTCGTATTCCTCCGGGTGATCCGATTTGCGCTCCCTGTTGTATAGATGAGTAGAACTGCATACGGCCGGTATCCGCCTTCCTCCTTCCCCACCGGCCGTAGCGGTTCTCTTTTTTGTTCTCTGATGCTCTTCCACGATGGTAGTGAAATGACGTTCGTAGGGGCGGTGCTCGAACCGCCCTCCGCTGCGATCCGTTGTCTCGATGGATGGCGACGGACGCCGACAGGCCGGAGAGGGCGGTTCGAGCACCGCCCCTACGAAACAATGACGATGCCGGATGCCACGGTCTTGCTATCGTGAAAAAGTATGAGACCGTAGTCTCAGGTGGTCACCGCACGGCGGGCTACATCGGGCGCCGTGGTGGCGAGCCAGAGGCGGAGCAATTCCGCGACGCTCCACGCCTGCATCGGGCAGCCGCCCGGCGCGTGGGGCGTGTCCCCGTCGCAGACCTCGCTGAGCGAGCCGATCCCCGCCATACGCAGGGTATCCACCAGCGGGCCGAGCAGCGCCCGCGCCTGCATCCGCGTGCCGCCGAGTCGCAGGAAGGCATCGACGTATGGCCCGAGCAGCCAGGGCCACACGGTCCCCTGATGATACGCGCCGTCCCGCTCGAGAGGGCCACCCGCGTAGCGCCCGATGTACTGGGCGTCGGTCGGGGCGAGCGTGCGGAGGCCGTAGGGCGTCAGCAACTGGGCGGTGACGGCGGCCAGAGCGGTGCGTGCGTCGGCGTCGGGCAGGGGGCAGGTGGGGAGCATCAGGGCGATACACTGGTTCGGGCGGAGCGCCGTGTCGTCGCCGCTCGGTGTATCGACGACATCGCATAGATAGCCACGTTCCATATCCCAGAAGCGCCGCACGAATCCGGCGGCGGCGGCAGCGGCCACAGCGGCATAGGGCGCGGCGTCCGCTCCCTGTGCGGGCGCCCAATCGGTCATCAAGCGGAGCGCGTGATACCAGAGGCCGTTGATCTCCACCGGCTTGCCGATGCGGGGCGTGACGACCCAATCGCCGACTTTCGCGTCCATCCAGGTCAGTTGCACGCCCGGCTCGCCGCCGGAGAGCAGGCCGTCCGTCGGATCGACATGGATAGCGTAGCGCGTGCCGCGCTGATGCCATGCAATGATCTCCACAAGCGCCGGCCAGAGGTCGCGGAGCAGGGCGCGGTCGCCGGTCGCGTCCACATACCGCTCGATGGCGCGGAAGAACCAGAGCGTAGCGTCGATGGTGTTGTACTCCGCCGTCTCGCCGCTGTCCGGGAAGCGGTTGGGCAGCATTCCCTCGCTGACGCTGGCGGCGAAGGTGCGCAGAATGCCCGCCGCGTCCGCCGCCCGTCCGGTGGTCAGGCAGAGGCCGGGGAGGGCGATCATCGAGTCCCGCCCCCAGTCCGTGAACCACGGATAGCCCGCGACAACCGTCGTGCCCGCCTCCGCCGTGAAGCCGCGCCGGACGAGGAAGGCGTCCGCCGCGAGGCGTAATTGGGCCGTCACTTCGTCCGCAGGCGCATCGCCGCGCCTGGCCATGACGATCTGCCGTCGCGCCGTCTCCCGCTCCAACGCACCGGAGAGACTGCCCCAGTTCGCCTGTTCTCGCACCACGGCTGCGACGAAATGCGCGCACTCGCCGGGTTGCAGCGTGACGTGGAATTGGCCGACCTGGTAGGCATCCTCGCCGCCGCCGAAGCCGCGCACGTCCTCGGCGGCGAGCTGGAAGTTGTAGTACCACGTCCCTTCCGGCGTGAAATTGCCCGTTGCACCGTCCGCGCCGTATGCCGCGAGAAAGTAAGGCGGCGTGCCCTCTCGCGCCGTCACTGCGATGACTGGACCGTCTTGGGCGGTCTGCCATCGCCACCCCGCCTCGTTGGAACGGGTGCGCCGGTGGTGGTCGCGCTGGCTACAGAGTGGTGTGAAGCGGATCGTAGCGGGCGGCGCGTCCGGCGGCGCGTCGTAGGCGGCGCGGAGGACGGCGGTATTCTCGCCATGGATGAGCCAGTGCGTCTCGGTCAGCGACCGCCCCTCGCCGAGTGCGTGCGTCCATTGCGGCAAGCCATCGACGAGGGCGAAGGCGGTCGCGCGCCGGTAGCCGTCGGGATCGACGATGCCGTTGCCGTAGATATGCGTCGCGAGTGGGTAGGAGTCCGCGTCAACCTGTGCGGCGATGTCCACTTGCGCGACGAGCAGCGTCCGCACGACGGGCGGGACGAGCGCGGCGACGAGGAAGCCGTGATACTGGCGCGTGCGCGCCCCGGCGGCGGTGCCCATCGTGTACCCCGCCAGGCCATTCGGCACGAGGTATTCCGTCGCCAGCAGTTCGTCGAGCTCTCGCAGTCGCGATGGCGCGAGCGCAATACTTGTCATGCGTTGCCTCCTTCGTGATCGTCCGTCCGGGTGTTCGTTGCGGGGCGCGTAGGGACATCATCGGGGCGACGAGCGCGAGCGAGCGCGCCGAGGCCGGAGAGAAGACTGAAGACGCCCATCACGAACGCGAAAATCGCGATCAGGCTCGTCGTGCCGCCGCGCTCAGAGGCGGGAATCGCCGTGCGAAGAAGGATGGCGAGTAGGAGGTAGATGATCCCATTCGGCAGGATGACGGCAGCGGTGCGGCGAGCGCGCAGCCGCTCGCGACTGAGACTTGGCGGCGGGGCAAGACGGGGAGCGACCAGGCCGACGATCCCGGTAGCGATAAGCGCGACCCCGATGATGCTATCGTGCCGCGATCCGCCGATTGCCCCGGCAATGGCGAGGAACGCGCCGAGCGCCATCGGCACGAGGCTCGTCGTAATTTCCGCGCCGCGCCGCCGTTGCATTACCGCACTCCTCGTTTCCCTTGTCAGCCCTGGTCTGGCGAGGTCCCCCGACCGTGGGCGCGTTCGTGGCGGTCTACATTGGGTCATCCGCGATCGTGTCTTGAGCGAAGCAATTCCTCTATGAAAGACGAGCGGCCGTATCTCGCCCATATCATCGAGTCTATCGAGCGTGTGGTCGGCATCGCGGCGACTATGTCTGCTGATTAATGATCAGATGTCAATGCCAAGAATAAGAACTGGAATATCGAGATCAGCAATTCCGCGTGCTTCCAAATCGGCTTTGATCTGCTCAAAGTATGATACACCGGTCGACATTCGATACCCAGTTGTCTCCTCAACGAGAATCACTTCAGAAAGCCTTCCTGTCGATAATGACTTCATTGGCACGATCTCGATACCGCAATCGATCTTGCCTCGGGCAGCAAAGATGGGCATCTTGCTCAGAATGTCGTACCCCATGAACGCATATTTACCAAACTGAATTTCGAGCCCGACACCGTTCTTCACGCCATCCATCGCACGGAATCCCAAGTGTTCGCTGCCAGTCTCTTCCACCTTTGTTATAAGAGAAACCCTTACCTCTGAATACTTGCCACTCTTGCCCAGCGTTGCCCATCCGAGGGGATAGAGTAGGGCTTTAATTGCCTTGTTCAATGCTACTGGCGAGTAGAGAAGTTGCTCGAACATGGTCTTCTCTTTGCTCGTCTTTGTCAGTGCGACGTTCGCATCAACGCGCGAGACGGCATCAATCACTTCATCAAGCTCCGAGGGATGGTTGGTGGACAAGAAGTCCGCACCTCCCTTGTGGCTATATCGTGCGACTATTCTCATATCTGATCCTCTTCAGAAATGAGGAGCCATTGAACGGCGACACTGAGAGCATCTGCCAGAGCGAAGAGTTCGACATCCGTGACGATACGAATGCCTGTCTCGATCTTTGAAATCCCCGCTCGATCAATATGCACACCGCGCACTTCGAGGCGTGCCGATAGATTCTGCTGAGTGAGCGGTGGGCGTACTCGCTCGCGTGCCTTGCGAACTTGTGGGCCGACGATGTTGCGTTTTTGGTTCATTTCCACCCTGAGTCCCGGAATGTTCCTATCGAGAACACGTTGATCGTAGCAATGAATTCAGGCTATGATGTTCCAGATCAGAACACGCCGTTGAACGTACGCATCTAAGATTCATACGGGAGGAACGACCGATGCAGCCTCTATCATTGTTCTCGACCGTTGAATCGGCGCAAGGAATTGCGACAGAATATTCGGAATTAGCGGCGGCAACCGTGTATTTTGGTGATCGCTTGGATTTGCTCCGTCAGATTCCTGATCGCGCAGCGCGGCTCGTCGTTACTTCGCCGCCATATAACATCGGCAAGGAGTACGAGCGGCGCACCGGCCTTGATACCTACCTTCGTGGACAGGAAGAAACGCTTCGTGAAGCGGTTCGTGTACTTGCGGATGACGGAAGCCTCTGCTGGCAAGTGGGAAATCATGTGGATGGAAGTGAAGTATATCCGCTCGATATCCTAATCTATCCGATTTGTAAGCGTCTTGGCTTGATGCTACGTAATCGCATTGTCTGGCATTTTGAGCATGGCCTCAATGCGTCAAAGCGATTTTCAGGACGCTATGAGACGATACTCTGGTTCACCAAGAGCGATAATTACCTGTTCAATCTTGATCCGGTGCGGGTTCCTCAGAAGTACCCCGGCAAGAAGTACTTCAAGGGGCCAAAAGCGGGTGAATATTCTAGTAATCCGCTCGGGAAGAATCCCGGTGATTTGTGGGTCATCCCCAACGTCAAACATAACCATATCGAAAAGACTGATCATCCCTGTCAGTTCCCTGTCGAACTGATCGAGCGGCTTGTTCTCTCGATGACAAATGAGGGCGACCTTGTCATTGATCCATATATGGGTGTTGGCTCGACGCTCTGTGCTGCGGCCTTGCATCATCGACGGTCGGCTGGTTCGGATGTCGTTTGGGAGTATTTGACACTCGCACAGGATCGGATTGTACAGGCACTGGCAGGCACGCTGCGAACCCGGCCAATGGACAGGCCAGTCTACGAACCGGATGCGCGCACAAAGGCCGCACAGCGCCCAACGATTTTCGATATCACCACTGAATGATTGGATAGAGCATGTCAACGACGGAGGAGTTTCGGCGGATTGCGGACGCGGTGATGGCGGCGTGTGGCCCGATGGAGGGCGCACACCGCTATGTCGGTGTCGTCGCGCCGGAACTTGGCGTCCCACTCGCGGACGTGCAGCGCATCCTTGATAAGATGGAGCGCCTCGGCCTCCTGGAATGCACCACCCAGAACCCACTCCAGTGCCGCCTGACCAAATGGGGCGTCGCGCATCTGGAGCGGCAGGCCCGGCGCGCAGCCGCGAATGCCTCATCGCCGACGGAATGACGCCGAGGATTGGCGATCTATCGGTGGCGGCAGGCTTCAGTCTGCTGCAGAGATGTTCGGCAGGCATCCCCGCCGCCACCGGGGAATTGGGCTGGCGTTACCCCGCTTCTGGAATGCCGAGGGCATCGCGCACGGTCTGCGCGACCTTGTCCACCGTGCCTGTGCCCGGTAGGTTGAATGCCAGGCGGTTCTTTGTCAGCGCGAAGGTCAAGCCATACTCTGGGTCGGCGAAGCCGATAGAGCCGCCGTAGCCCGCGTGCCCGAAAGCCGTCAGGCGATTGCCC
>JBPCMC010000307.1:0-4045 GCA_051002645.1 Thermomicrobiales bacterium | reverse complement strand
GGCCGTCCGTCGAATCGACAGGGGTGGCAGTGAGACCAACCAACCCAGCCGGGTGTCCAGATTTCTATCTCTGGCTCCGGCTGCCAGTGTAGGCGGCGGGGGAGCGGACGTCAAGCCGTCAAGGTCGGCACGCGGGCAACGTGGGCCGGCCATTGCGTGTATCGGCGTCTCCTCCCCGACACAGAGAAAGTGGGACATACGCGATGAATGATGAGCAGCAGGGGCCACGCATCCCCCACGACGGGCCGGAAGAGATGCCGGATACGGCGGTCTCATCGGCCGCTGCCGGCACGGGCGGCATGGCGAACGCGATGCCGCCCGCCATGCCGGGCGCACCCGCGCCACTCGCCCCGCCGCCCCCGGCGCCGACGCAGATTGGCACGCGGATGGGCACACCGTCCGGTATGGGCGGCGTACGCGGCGTCACCGCGCCCGGCACGACGGCGGAGGGAGCAGTCGCAACCGCCGGTCAGGATATCCGCCATCGCGGCTGGTACTGGCACTGGAACACGCTGATCACGCAGTACGCGCCGCTCCTCGGCCTCAAAGGGGTGGGATTGCTCAATTCCTACACCGTCTGGACGGACCGGCGCGAGGGATCGCCGCACCAGGGATACGCCTTCCCGACGCAAGACGCCGAGGGGAAGTTTTACGGGGAGGGGCGCGAGGAACTCATTACCCTCAACAAGATCCTCGTCGCTCTGGACCTGATCGAGATTCACAAGGAGATGGTTCTCCGGCAGGATGACCGCAATCGGCGCTGGCGCGTGCCGCACAACTTCTACCGCGTCAAGGACCCGCGCGACGGCCTCGTGCTCAATCTCCCCGCCGTCGTGCGCGTCCTCGAACTGGCGAACCGGGATCGCAATGTCTTCCGACACGTCCGCCACATCTTCGGCGCGCAGTTCGCCCCGATCGACCGCACGAGCATCTGGCATTACCTCCTGCCCGAGCTGCGGCAATTCCCTCTCTGGCAGCAACTCGCCGAGCGCGCGGAGCGTGAACGCCGTGGTGGTAAGAAAATCGTCCCGCTCATTGCCGCCGAAGAACCGGCAACCATTGACGCCACCGACACAACCATTCCCCAAATCAGCGACATTGGTACACCATCCATTGCCGATACTGAGGAGGAAGAGGCTGTCACGACCGACAAAGGTCAGATCATCGGCGACGATTTCGGCGCTCGTACGAACGGTGTCCCCCGCGTGGACGCCGAAATCGTGCCTGAGCCCCTGGATGTCATGCCGAGCGACGCCGAGGTAGATTCGACGTACGACGAAGGTATGATGCGCATCGAACTTGCTCGCCCTCCCTTCGTCTGGCCCGCCGACAGTATGTATCACCAAGGGGAAGAGACCAAAGAAGAGACCAGTACAAGTACAACTAGTACAAGCACGAGTGCGAGTGTGCGCGAATCAGTGTCTGATATTTTCGCGGCTTTGGCGGAACGAGATCGACGCGAGCGGAGGGGGGAGCCACCGCCGGACGATCACGATGCGACGACCGCAACGGATGACCCGTCGCGATTTCTCCCGGAGCAGCCTCTGCCGCCCGCCCCCGCTCTCCCCGAGGATGGCGCGGTGATCGTCCGGGCGCTCGATGTGACCGACCCGACGCCGAATGCGCTCGCCCACCAGACCGCGTCGATTGTCGATATCGAGGCGGCGCTGACGATGGCGAACGGTCGGCCACCCAGCGATATGGAGATTTCGCTCCTCGTGCAGGTGGCGCGGGAGTGCGAGCCGGCCGCACAGTCGCAAGGCTATGGGCCGGGAACGGGCCTCGGCTGGGTACTGGCGGCGATCTGGGAGGCGGTCAACAGCGGCAGCCAGTTCGTCGCACCGAAGCGCATCGCGGCAATCTGCGACCGCTGGATCATCGAAGGGTTCGGCGCGGATAATCGCGCCAATCCCTCCGCGCCTCCGGTCTACACCTCTCCACCGAACTGGCCGATGCCGACGATGAGCGGCGAACCGGCGGCAATGCCCCCGCCGGTGACGATTACCGATTCCGCGCCGCTGCCGGAGATCGGCTACACATCGGTTTCGTCCGTGGCTACCCCCGGCACGGCGGCGACCGAGGCCGAGGGTCGCCGCCTCTGGGAGCAGGTGACGCACCGATTGGGAGGAGTGTTGCATCCCGAGGCGTTGCAGCGCTGGTTCACCGATGCGCGCGTGACGGCCATCGAGCATGATCGCGTGACGGTCACCGTCCCCGGCGCGGATGTCGCCCTCAAACTCGCCTCGTACCGGGGCCTGATCAGCCGCCGGATGAGCGAAACACTCGGCCACACGGTCGATGTGGTCTTCCAGGCGACGCATCTCTCCGGGGCCGCGCCGTCCGCCCCCGCATCGCCTGCGCCTCCCGTCCAACAGTCCACCCAGGTATACTCATCACCGTCCGTGACAGACGCGCCATCCCCCTGGTCATGGCCCGGCTCACCGACGGCATCCGGCGCACTGCCAACCGTTCCCGCCGAGTTCGGGCGGGCACATCCACCGGAGCCGTCGCCCACCACGAAAGTGGAATCACCGCGCGTCGATACCCCAAAGGGGACACCGCCCGATCCACCGGTTCCCGTCCCTGCCACGCCAAGCGAGTCGTCGGGCGCCTCGCCAACGACGGGCCTGACAAACCGGCAAATCTGGGCGCTGGCGCTGCAAGACCTGCAGAGCCGGATGAGCGGCGCGACCTTCGCGGTCTGGGTGCGCCCCGCCGAATTGCTCGCCATCGACCCGGACGGCACGCTCGTCATCGGCGCCCGTAACCGCGTGCAGCGAGAGCGGCTGGAAGGTCAGTACCTCGCGGACCTCATCGCCGTACTCGGCGCGATCCTCGACCGTCCGGTCGGCGTGCGCGTCGTCCTCATCGGTGACGCGGATATCCGCTCCGTAGGGTAGGGGAGAACGTGCTGAGTGCTGAGTGCTAAGAGGGGACGCAACCGGAGTCCGCGCCCCCTCTCAGCACTCATTGCTCGTTACTCGTCCGGGTCCTTCTCGATAGGCAGATCCGACCGGCGGGAGTAGTCGCCGAAGGAGCCGACGTAATGGCGCACTCGGTCGAACCCCGCACTCTTCAACGCCGCGTAGGAATGCGCCGCGCGGCCGCCGCCCTGACAGTAGGTGATCACACCCTGATCCGGCGTCACGCCGAGACCGGCCAGAATCGCGCGGATCTCCTCGGGAGACTTGTAGGTGCCGTCCGCATTGGAGAGTTCCGTCCATTCGATCCAGACCGAGCCGGGGATGCGGCCGAGGCGCGGATTGACGCCCGCGTACCGCCCCTGCGCGCTGCCCGTATGCTCGCCCTCGGAGCGGACATCGAGCAGGACGACACCGGGGTTCCTAATTGCCGCCGCCGCGCCGTCCGCCGTCGCGAAGACATCGTCATTCCACTGCGGCGTGAAGGCGACCGGCTTCCGTCCAGCCTCTGCGTGCGATACCGGGTGGCCCTCCGCCGTCCATTGTTGAAGGCCGCCGATCAGCAGCACGGCATGCTCATACCCCGCGTAATCGGCCGTCCACAGGCCGCGCGCGTCGGTCGTCTCGTTCTTCATCGCGTAGAAGACGAGCGTTTCGTTGCCGGTAATGCCGAGGTTCGTCATGTACTCGGTGATGAACGCCCGGAACTGCTCGCCGCCCTCTACCGTCGATACCGGTTGCACGACATATGGGTACGCCGAGACCGCGCCGGGGATGTGCCCCTGCGCGTACTCCTGCACGGGCCGTGTGTCCACCGCAATCGCGCTCCCATCCGCCAGATGTGCCGCCAGCCATGCGCTATCCACGAACTGCATCCGTACCTCCTCTTGAGTAGTCAGTAGTCAGTAGCCAGTAGCCAGTAGCCAGTAGCCAGCAGACGCATGGTAGTCGGGAACTTCCCCTTTCATGTAGCAGCCCTTTCTCTGCTGGCTACTGGCTACTAGATAACCTGCACAGTAAGCGAGGAGGCGGATTGCCCCTTCCCCACTTGGTTCCGTCAATCGGTCAACCGCCAGTTCGTGCGATTCACCAGCCCCGCCACCGCCCGGTTACGCGCCGTCATC
>JBPCMC010000306.1:0-12139 GCA_051002645.1 Thermomicrobiales bacterium | reverse complement strand
GCCACAGCGATGTTTGGCAGGCTGAAGCCCGCCGCTACCACATGCAAGACGTCAACTCTCGATGACGCCCTTTGTGGAAGGTATTGCGCTGCCCAATCGCGCATCCAGTTGCGTCGCCATGTCGAGCGCGCGCCCGAATCCCTTGAAGATTGCCTCAACCTCGTGGTGCGCATTCGTACCATAATGCAGGAGGACATGCAGGTTCATGCGCGCCTCGGTCGCCAGCGATTGCAGGAAGTGACGGATCAGGTCGGTCTCCAGTGTGCCGATCATCGTCGCTGAGAATGCGCCTTGCATGACGAAGTAGCCGCGCCCGCCGAGGTCGATGGCGACCGTCGCCATCGCCTCGTCCATCGGCATCACCATGTGACCGGCGCGCCGGATGCCCCGTCGTTCGCCCAACGCCGCGCCCATTGCCCGACCCAGACAAAGCCCGACATCCTCGACAGTATGGTGACCATCGACCTCGAGATCGCCGTTCGCCGCCACTTCCAGATCAAAGAGCCCGTGCCGCGCGAAGAGCGTGAGGAAGTGATCGAGCGCGCCAATCCCCGTCGCGACATCCGCCGTTCCGGTACCATCGATTCCAACGGTCACGACGACGTGAGTCTCGGCGGTCTTCCGTTCGACGGTGCCCGTTCGCGTCTCGGTGGCACTCATGGCAACTCCCGTGCGTAGCGCTGCGCGAGCGCGATCATCCGCTGCATCAAGCGATCCGTGTCCTCGGGCTTGCCGACCGAGATGCGCACATAGTCGGCGAGGTCGGGCGTGGAGTAGCGCCGGACAAAGATGCCGTCCTCTTCCAGCCACTCCTGAAGCGCCGCGCTCGTTCCGTGCAGGACATGGACGAGCAGATAGTTCGCCTTGCTTTCGTGTGGCTTGACGAAGTTCAGTTTCCGCAGCGCGCGATACATCCGTAGCCGCTCCAAGCGGATGCGGCGGATAGTTGACCGGAAGTACGGCATCTCATCGAAAACGGCCTCAACTGCCACCTGAGCCGCGACATTGACATTGTACGGTTGCTTAATCCGCCACATCTCAGCGGCGATCCAGCGCGGCATCAGCCCGTATCCGATGCGCAGCCCAGCAAGCCCCGCCCACTTCGAGAAGGTGCGCAGTATGACGAGATTGTCAAACTCGCCGATCAGCGGGGCGCCCGTCCGGCCGCTGAACTCGAAATACGCCTCATCTACCACGACGATTACATTGTGTCGCAGTAGCCGCACGATGTCCCGGTCACGGCAGAGGTTGCCGCTCGGATTATTCGGCGAGGCGAGAAAGACGAGTTTCACCTCTGGCGTCAGCGCCGCCTCCATCGCGTCGATATCGAGCGAGAAATCGGGCCGGCGAGGGACGATGCATGTCTCTGCCCCGAAGACCTGCGCGCGCGCCTGATACATCCCAAAGGTCGGCGTTGGGACGAGCACCGCTTCGCCGGGCGCGACGAAGAGCCAGAAGAGCATGTCGATGATTTCGTCCGACCCGTTGCCGACGACGATGCGACCGGCATCGACGCCGGTGTACTGGGCGAGCAACCGGCGGACTGAGCGACTCTCGGGATCGGGGTAGAGGTGGTACTGATCGAACGACGCGAGCGCTTCCTGGACGCGCAGCGGCGTCCCATACGGATTCTCGTTCGCATTGAGCCGAAGGATGCGATCCGGGGAGAGGCCGCGCCGCGCGGCGACGCTCTCTATCGGCTCAACCGCCCGGTATTGCTCGACGCCCGCGACGCTCCCCCGGAGGAGGTGGCGCGGATCCGACGCGATATCGGTCATACCGGCGCCTCGCTCCGCCGCGTCGGCATCGCCCGCAACCGTGCCGCGCGCGCGTGTCCTTCCAGACCTTCCGCGCTGGCAATCGCGGCGGCTGGGCCCGCGAGCGCCGACGCCGCGCCCGGTGTCAGGCTGACGACGCTCATCGTGCGCACGAAATCCCCGACATGCAGCGCCGACGAGAAGCGTGCCGTCCCGCCCGTCGGCATGATGTGGCTCGGCCCGGCGATGTAGTCACCGAGCACCTCCGGGCTTTCCTCGCCGAGGAAGATGCCACCGGCGTTCGTGACGAGGCCGAGATAGCGCCACGGCTCGCGGACAAGCAGACAGAGATGCTCGGGCGCGTACGCATTCGCGAGCGCCACCGCCGTTTCTACATCGGGCACGACGACCGCGCCGCCATTCCCCTCAATCGCCGCGCGAGCGACCTCGGAGCGGGGCAAATCGCGCAACTGCCGCTCGATTTCTCCCACCACTGCTTCAGCGAACGCCTCCGATAGGGCGAGGAGAATGGCGGACGAGGTCTCACCGTGCTCCGCCTGGGCAATCAGGTCCGCCGCCACCCGCGCGACATCGGCCGCGTCGTCCGCGATGACGACGGTCTCCGTCGGCCCCGCGATCTGATCGATATCGACCTGCCCGTAGACATACCGTTTCGCGGCGCTGACAAAGGGATTGCCGGGGCCGACGATCTTATCGACGCGCGGCACCGACTCCGTGCCGTAGGCCATCGCCGCAATCGCCTGCGCGCCACCGATCGTGAAGACGCGATCGACGCCCGCAATCGCGGCGGCGGCAAGAATTACGTCGGCGACGCCCGCCGGATGTGGCGGCGTTGCGATGACGATCTCCTGCACGCCGGCCGCCCGTGCTGGGATCGCCGCCATCAGCAGCGACGATGGATAGGCCGCTGTGCCGCCCGGCACATAGATACCGACACGTTGGAGCGGGCGCACGATTTGCCCGAGCGTGCCGTCCGCGCTGCTCCAGAGCCACCCCTCGTGATGCTCGTGCCGGTGATACGCCTCGATGCGCGCCGCCGCCTGTTCCAGCGCCGCACCGAGTGCTTCGGGGATGCGCGAGAGCGCGGCGTCCAACGCCTCTCGTGGAACGATCATCTCCGTCAGCGTTATCGCATCGATGCGCGCCGTAAAGTCGCGCACCGCCGCATCGCCGCCGACCGCGACCGCCTGACAGACGATTTCCGCCACACCTGCCGCCGAAAGGTCGCGCCCGAAGACGCGCGTTACGCCCTCACGGACATGCGGCGGCAATTCCGGTTCTTCTGCCGGCGTGCGGCGGAGGATCGAAGCGCGCGCCTCCTCGATGTCCGTAAAGATGCAGATCACGGCGCCGCCTCGTCATGCAGGCCGAGGGCTTCGAGCAGCGCGACGTAGGCATGAGACTCAGGCTCGAAGACATAGTCCGGCGCGCCGACCGTAATGCCTCCGCCGCACCCCGCCCGACGCAGGTGGTCGATGGCCGGGAGAAGCAAATGCTCCTCGACGACGATGCTCACGGAATACCAACCGGTCTCGATTGCAGTGATGACGGGGCTCGTGCGCGCACTTGCCACCGCTACCTTCGGAAAAACCGGTGCAACGGTCGGGCCGAGGGTGCCAGCCGTTTCAACCTGGCCGATCACATAGTTGGCGACCTCACTCGCACTCTCTCCCCGGACATTGGCGATCAGTGTCCGGTATCGCCGGCTGCGCAGATACGCCTCCACGAACTCCATCAGATGCCGCAGGTGCTCGCGCTTCTCCCGCGACGCGCGCAGTTCGCGCCGGTTACCGATCAGGCACGCCTGCGTCTCCATGATCGTGCCGCCCTCGAGTTCCTTCAGGCGGTTGTCGCGCAGCGTGGTGCCGGTTTCCGTGCGATCCGCGACGATGTCCGCTGTGTCGATAGCAGGCGCGGCTTCGAGGCCGCCTTCGCCTTCGACGACGACGAAATAGGTGACGCCGTGCGCGTACAGAAAGTCCTTCACCAGATTTGGCGAGTCCGTAATCACCCGCAAGGTCCGCCCACGCGCCCGGAAGTCCGCTGCGAGGTCGGCAAGGTCGGCGATCGTCGTGATATCGACCCACGCTTCGGGGACTTCGAGGACGAACCGGCAGCGGCTGAAACCGAGATCGGGCATCAGGACGATCACCGCATCGTTGTCCGCCTGATATTCAGCGACAATATCCATCCCGGTGATGCCGACATCGGCCAGGCCGGATTCGACCTTCGTGACGATATCGGAGGCGCGCTGGAAGAGCACCGAGACGCCCGGCATCCCGCGTAGCGCGCCGACATACTGCCGCGCGTTCGGGCGACGAACGGGAAAGCCAACGCGCTCGAAGAAGTCGCGCGTGCCCTCCTCGATGCGTCCTTTGCTCGGCAGCGCCAGGCGCAGATTTTCACTCGTCATCGTGCGCGCCATTCAGAGAGTCCACCGTCGCGGCTCGCCCACCAACCGACTTCGGCGGTCGAGGGAGTGTACCGCCAGCGATGCTGATCTGCTCTTCCGCCGTGCCATTCAGCGGCAGCCAGCGAAACGAGTTCCCGTCTTCGGACGGTTCCACATAAACGTCCGCGCGGATTGCGCGCGCGTGTTTGAGCGCGGCATTCGTCTTCCGTTCCCGGACATCGAGGAGCGCCGTCCAGCCCGCGTCGCGGAGCAGGCGCGCGATCGTCACGGCATGAATGGCGCTGCTTCCATCGCCCTGACTGATGACCACCGTTGGCGGCTGCGGCGCAGACGGAGGATTGACACGGCTCACATGCTCCATCACCCGCTCAAGTCCGAGGGAGAAGCCAACGGCGGGGAGCGGTTGCCGCGCGCCGAGGATGGCGGCGAGATCGTCGTACCTGCCACCGCCGCCCAACTGCTCCGCACCCTCCGCGTACAACTCGAAGAGCACGCCGGTGTAGTAATGCAGCCCGCGCCCGAGGCCGAGGTCAAGCGTCACGTCGTCGGCGTGGACATCATAGGCGGACAGCAGGGCCAGCACGGTGTGTAGCCGCTCCACCGCACCGGGCGCGAGACCCTCGTCGGCCAGGAGCGTTTCGAGTTGCGGCAGTACGACCGCAGGAGTGCCGCGCAGCATCACCAACCGGCGGAGGAAGTCGAGCGCGCGACGGACATCATTCCCCTCCGCGCGGCGCGCCACCTTGCGGATTAGCCCGTCAGCGATCTCTTCCGGCCTGCGGCGGTTCCCGTCGAGCGAGATGCCCGCCTCCCGCAGCAGCGAGAGGAAGACGTCGCGATCCGGCGGGGCAACCAATGTGCCCGGTCGCTCCGCCGTCTCATCGGCCAGCATCGCGGCGAGCGCCGGGTGGATGCGCTCGCCGCGCGGATCGTCCGGCCGCAGTCGCTCCATGCTCCACACCAGCCACTCGCGCACGCGCTCATCCAACGAGAGCCCGGCGAGAAAGCCGCGCACAATACCGACGTGACCGAGGACGATCCGTGGCCGCGCGACGCCGGCGGCACGCAGCGCGGTCACCGCCACCCCGATCACCTCGGCATCCGCCGCCGGTGTCGCCGCGCCGAGTAGTTCGACGCCAACCTCCGTGAACTGACGATAGCGTGCCTGCCCCGGTCGCTCATAGCGGAAGACCGGCCCGTGATAGGCGACGCGCACCGGCAACGGCGCGCTCTGGATCGTGCCGATCACGCTACGGACGACTGAGGCCGTGAACTCAGGGCGCAACGAGAGGTCGCGGTTCCGGTAGCGGAAAGCGTACATCTGCTGCACGCGCTCCTCGCCCGCCTTACGGAGGAAGAGCTCGGTTGATTCGACGACCGGCACGTCGATCAACGCATAGCCCGCCCGCCCGCACTGCTCGAGAATCCGCGTCGCGACCCGCTCGCGCGCGACATACTGCGGGTGCGCGATGTCGTTCATCCCGCGCACCCGCTCAATAGTCATTGTCGATGTCTGTCGCATCGCCACGAACACGCTCCCCCGGCATACGGACGGTATGCCGGGTCATATCTTACCATGCGGCCCCGCCGCTAGGCGCGTAGGGTCGCCTTCAGCCGCTTGGTGATCGCCTGCGCGACGCGGTCACGCACCTTCGCGATATCGGCCTCCGTCAGGGAGCGGTCGGGCGCCTGGAGGACGGCCCCGAAGGTTAGGCTCTTCTTCCCCGCCGGGACTGGCGCTCCGCGATAGACATCGAGCAAGCGAACGCTCTGCCCTAATGTGCCGACCGCCTGCGAGAGTACCGCCGACACATCGGCTGCGGGTACCCCATCATCGACCACCACTGCGAAGTCATTTTCCGTCGCGGGGAAGCGCGAGATCACCGGCAGTTGTCGCAGCAACCCGCGATGGGCCGCGACCGTCGTCACGACGGGCTCGATGTCGAGTTCCGCGAGCATCACACGGCCGCTCAATCCGAATGCATCGACGACACGCGGGTGGACCTCACCAAGCACGCCGAGCATCACGCCGTTCGCCGACACTGCAGCGGCACGACCGGGCTGAAAGACCGGATCATCCGAGCGCGCGAATGAAACCCCGCCGAGGCCGAGCGTCGGCAGTATCGCCTCGACCATACCCTTAAGGTCGAAAAAGTCATACGCGCGGGGCTCGACGCCGAGCGAGCGCGGCTGATCAATCCCGGCGAGCAGGATGCCGAGCGTCAGCCGCTCGTCCGGCAGTTCGCCATCACCACGCGGCAGGTAGACATTCGCCACCTCGCCGAGCGCCACGCCCTCGACGAACTTGCGATTGTCCGATGCCAGTTCAAGGAGGCTCGCCCGCAGCGTCGGTCGCATCGCCTCCCAATCGCCCGTCGTGTTGACGAGGCGCACCAGTGGCACGTCCGCGCCGCGCGTCCCGCCGACAGTCGCCAGGCGGTCAAGCGCCTCGGTGTTCGTGAACGAATACGCCATCACCTCGACCAGTCCGGCGCTCGCCACTGCATCGCGGGCCGCTTCACGGGCGATCCAGCGATCCTCGCGGATGACGTGCGGGACAGTCCCGGTGAGGAGCGTCGCCGGGATCGTCTCGTAACCGATGATGCGGGCTACCTCTTCGATGATGTCCTCGGGCCGCGAAACGTCCGACCGATGCGGCGGGATCGCCACCGTCAGCAGCGGATCGGCATCGCCCGACATCTCCACGCCGAACCCTAGCCGCACCAGGACGGTGCGCACCTCCTCGAGCGGATACGCCGTGCCAAGTACCGCCGCGATCTTGCCGAAGCGCATCGTCAATGACCGTGGCTGCGGCGGGTTCGGATAGATGTCCGTGTAGCCAACGACGCGCGCGTCCGGGCAGAGTTGCACGATCAACTCGGCGACCCGACGCGCGGCGGGCATCGTCAATTCCGGCTCCAGCCCACGCTCGTAGCGCGCGGATGCGTCGGTACGGATGTTCAACGCCTGCCGCGTGTGGCGAATGTTGCGCATCTCCCAGTTCGCCGCCTCGATGAGGATGTTCGTCGTCGTATCGACGATTTCCGAGCGCGTGCCGCCGATGATGCCGCCGAGGTCCGTCACGCCCGCCTCATCGCAGACCGCCGCCATGTCGGGCGTGAGTGTGCGCGTCTCGTGATTGATCAGTTCCAGCGTCTCGCCAGGATGCGCGCGGCGCACGATCAGCCGCCCCCCGACCAGGCGGTCACGGTCGAATGTGTGATTCGGCTGCCCGTACTCGACCATGACATAGTTCGAGACATCGACGATGTTGTTCACCGGGCGCAACCCGACCGCCAGCAATCGTCGCTGCATCCAATCGGGTGACGGCGCAACAGTGATCCCCTCCATGAGAAGGGCGGTGTAGCGCGGGCAGAGCGTCGTGTCCTCCACGGTGACAATCCCGTGTACTTCGGGCGCCGCGAGCGGTTCATGTTCCCAGCGGGGGAAGGGATCGCGGAAGGTCGTCCCGAGCACGGCGGCTGCCTCGCGCGCGACGCCGACAATCGAGTAGTCATGCACAAGGTTCGGCGTGATCTCGAATTCAATCACCGTGTCGCCGAGATAGTCAGACAGCGGCGCGCCGAGCGGCGCATCGTCCGGCAGGACCATGATCCCCTCGTGCTCGTCGGAGATGCCGAGCTCCTTCTCCGAGCAGACCATCCCCTCACCCGTGATCCCCATGATCGGTCGGGCCTTCAAGGTGCGCAGAACCGCGTCATCCCGATGGCCGTCATACAGTCGCGTGCCGATCAGGGCGAGAGCGATCTTTTGCCCCGCCGCGATGTTCGGCGCGCCCGTAACCACCATCACCTCACGCTCCGGCAGTGCGAGAATCGCCTGCACGACGCGCTCCGCGCCCTCGATCTTTCGTACGTCCTTCACTCGCGCGACACGGACCAGATCGCGATCCCAGTCCGCCCCGATCTCCTCGATCTTCTCCGCTTCCAGCCCCGCCATCGTCAGGCGGTGGGCCAACTCACGCGGAGAAATGTCTATGTCAACGTATTCTCGTAACCACCGCCACGATACTTTCATGTTTCTCGCCTCCGCGAGCAATGAGCGGGGAGCGGATTCTCATTGCTCATTGCTCATCACTCATTGCTGGTTAGAGCCACGCCCGGTCCATCTGGCGCAACCAACGGACGTCGTTCTTGTAGAAATCGCGAATGTCGTCCAGCCCGTATTTCAGCAGCATCAGCCGCTCCGGGCCCATGCCGAACGCGAATCCGGTGTACTTGCCGGAGTCGTAGCCAACCATTTCCAGCACGCGCGGATGGACCATCCCCGCGCCGAGCAACTCGATCCAGCCGGTCTGCTTGCACAAGCGGCATCCCTTGCCGCCGCACTGCGGGCAGTCGATGGCGAAGTCCACGCCCGGCTCGACGAACGGGAAGAAATCGCAGCGGAAGCGCGTCTTCCGTTCTGCGCCGAACATCTGTCGGGCGAACTCCGTCAGCGTGCCTTTGAGGTCAGCGAGGGTGATCCCCTCATCGACCGCCAATCCCTCCACCTGATAGAACATCGCCAGGTGCGTCGCGTCCGTCGCCTCGTAGCGATAGCAGCGGCCCGGCACGACGACGCGCACGGGCGGTTGCTGCTGGAGCATCGTCCGCACCTGCATCGGCGAGGTGTGCGTCCGCAGGACGATTTCACCCTCGCCAGACTCGATATGGAAGGTGTCCCAGACATCGCGCGCCGGGTGATCGGCGGGGATGTTGAGCATGTCAAAATTGTACTTCGCGTACTCGACCTCCGGCCCCTCGACCGTCTGGAAGCCCATCTTGCCGAAGATATCGCAGATTTCGCGAATGATGCGCGTCGTCGGATGCAAGAAGCCGCGTTGTATCGGTCGCCCCGGCAATGTCACGTCGATCGCCTCCGCCTCGATCCGGCTCTCCAGCGCAACCGATGACAGCGCCGACTGTCGCGCCTCGAGCGCGGCGGAAAGTTCCGCCTTCAGCCCATTGATGGCAATGCCGAAGGCGCGGCGTTGCTCCGCGGGCAAGGTCGGTATCCGCTTGAAGAGCGCCGTCACCGCGCCCTGATCGCCCAGGTACTGGCGGTACCACTCGCGCGCCGCCGCCACGTCGTGCGCGGCAGCCAGTTGGTCAAGCGCCTCGCGCCGCAGTTCGATGATCGTCGGTTCCGTCGCCGTCATCACCGCTCCTCCTTCACACAAAAAAAACCATGCCACTCCGCTCCCCGACAGGGGCGAAGGCATGGGCCAAACGCGGTACCACCCTGATTACGCCTCACGGCGCATCTCGTGCCAGCCACAGGACGCGCATGCGCCGATGGCGGCGTTCCGGTAACGGGGAACAACCGTGGGCGGCTACTCGCGTTCACCGCCACGCTCGGGAGGGAATGTCCGGCAGCAGACCGACGATCCAGCGAGTCTCAGTCGTGCTCGCCGTCCCTGTTGCATCGGTCGGGCATCATGCCCATGCCGCCGCGACGCGCTCCGTCATCGCGTTTTCTGGGTATAGTCATACGGTGAAAACCGCCAAATGTCAACCCTGGGCAACTGCCATGATTCCGGTGGCGGCGGGCTTTAGCCTGCCGAACCTCGCTGCGGCAGGCTAAAACCCGCCACCACGAAACTGACGTTGCCGCACCGCCTCGAAGAGAATGATCGCGCCGGAGACGGCGGCGTTCAGCGACTCCACGCCGCGCGCCATCGGAATCGCCACCGTCCCCCGGCACCAGCGACGCGCTTCCTCCGATAGGCCGTGATCCTCATGCCCGACGATAATCGCCGCGCCCGCCCGCCAGTCGACCGCATCATATGCGTGCGACGCGACCGCATCGGCGCCATAGATCGCCGGTAACGGCGTGAGCGCCGGGCCGAGCCAATCCCACGCTACGTCTGAAAGAAGTGGCACGCGGAAATGCGTGCCCATCGCCGCCCGGACCACTTTCGGCGCGAACGGATCGGCGGAGCCAAACGTCGTCACGACCGCGTCACAGCCGGCCGCTGCGCCCGCCCGCAGCAGCGTGCCGACGTTGCCCGGATCGCGCAGGCCATCCAGCACCAGCAGCAACGCACACTGCGGGTCGAGGTCCGGCAACTCACTCACCGGCATCGCGACGACCGCGACGACACCCTGCGGCGTCTCCGTGTCGGCGAGCAGCCGCATAACGGACGGATCGACAGCGATGACGCGCGGCGCGGGCGACAGGTGTGCGAGCCGCGCCCGCAACGCACCTTCTGTATCGCCAAGCATTTCGGGGCAGAGAATGACCGACCGAATCGGTGCATCGGCATTGGCCGCTTCCGCGACGAGGCGCACGCCCTCAACAAGAAACGCCCCCTGCTCGCGCCGACCTTTGCGGCGGTGCAGGGAGCGAATCTCCGCGATCAATGGGTTGTGAACGCTCGTGATCCGCGCGTCCGTAGCGAGCCTCCCGGCGGCTATGCCGCGACAGCGCCCGCGTTCTTGGCAATCGTCACCAACTCGGCGAACGCCGCGCTGTCCCGCACCGCGAGATCGGCGAGAATCTTCCGGTCGATGTCCACACCTGCCGCCTGCAAGCCATTGATGAAGCGGTTATAGGGCATGTCATGCTGGCGCGAGGCCGCGTTGATGCGCGCGATCCAGAGGGCGCGGAACTCGCGCTTCTTGTTCTTGCGATCGCGCGTCGAGTAGAGCATCGCCTTCATGCGCGATTCGATTGCCGATCGTTTCCAGCGCGAGCGCGAGCCCTTGTGTCCCTTGGTCGCGGCGAGCACCTTTTTCGTGCGTGCGTGTGCCGCGACATTATTGGTAGCGCGAGGCATTCCTGGTCCTCCTACTTCACGCCATACGGCAGGCTGCGGCGCACACTCTTGGCGTTCGCACTGCTCAGTGGCACCATCTTATCGAACGCATGCTTAACGCGGGATGACTTGCGGCGGCGGAAATGGCTTTTCATTCCCTTGGTGCGCATGATCTTCCCGGTACCGGTGATCTTGAAGCGCTTCGCCGCCTGCTTATTCGTCTTCAGTTTCAACTTGGACATGCCGCCCTACTCTCCCCTACTGGTTCTCGGTCGGTTCCGGCTCGGCCGGTTCCTTCGTTGCCTTCACAGCCGGCGCGACGCGCGGACTGACCAACATACTGAGGATGCGACCCTCTTGCCGGGCCGGCGATTCGATCACCGCGTCGGCCTCGAGCATTGTGACGAGTTGCCGCATCAATTGGTCGCCGATCTCAGGGTGGGACATCTGCCGCGCGCCGCGATAAATCACGGAGACGCGCACTTTGTTCCCTTCCTTCAGCAACCGCTTCACATCGCGCGCCTTCGTCTCCAGGTCGTGCGGGTCAATCAAGATGCCGGTGACGCGGACTTCCTTGATATCCTGCGTCTTCTGGTTCTTGCGCGCTTCTCGCTCCCGGCGACTCTGGTCGTACTTGAAGCGACCGAAGTCCATCAACCGACAAACCGGCGGCGTCGCGTTCGGCGCGACCTCCACCAGATCGAGCCCGAGGTCGCGTGCGCGTTCCAGCGCATCGCGCGTCAGCATGACGCCGAGTTGGTTGCCCTCCTCGTCGATTACACGCACTTCTCGGACGCGGATCCGATCGTTGGTGCGAAGCGGTCTGCTAATTCCTGACCTCCTGAACATCCCCGCGCACGATGGCGCGAAAGACAAGAGTGACGCGACACGATGAACCGACCACGGTACGGTCGGCAGAACATTGTAGCACCGGCATTCACCGAGCGTCAATGCGCGCCCGCCGAAAAATTGTCTCCCAACGTGCCAACTACGGCAGGGCTTATGCATTCTCGGCAAGCGGGAAGCCGAGGAAGGCGAGAGCTTCCTTCGGATGGCCACTTTAGTAGCGTAACCGCTCGGCAATCGTCCGCCATCCCGCCCGATGCAGCAGACTGACCACCGTGTCGCGCAGGATTGCCATGATACTCGGGCCGTTCCCCGTGCGGATCAGGCTGCGGTCCTCGCCCA
>JBPCMC010000305.1:0-3756 GCA_051002645.1 Thermomicrobiales bacterium | reverse complement strand
TCATCCGCAGCATGACGCGCGAGGAGCGGCGGCACCCGGAAATCCTCAACTACAGCCGCCAGCAGCGCATCGCCAACGGCAGCGGCTCGACCCGTGCGGAAGTGCGCGCCCTCCTCAAGCAGTTCGGCGAGGCGCAGAAAATGATGAGCCAGATGGGCCGGATGGCGAAGCGGGGCGGCCTCGGCGGACTGAAGGGATTGATGGGCGGAGGTGGCCCGCAGCTGGACCCCGCCGCTCTCCAGGAGATGCTCGCCGGTGGCATGAACGGCGGCGCTGCCAATGCCCTCGGCCCCCGCCCGCCCCGCCCCGTGCCGAACAAGAATAAGAAGAAAAAGAAGAAGCGGTAGACTTCACCCCCATCCCTTCTCCGTCAAGCGGAGAGAGGTGGCTCGTGTGAAGTTCCGTGGCATTCCCTCCGAGATTTCACCCCGCATCTCTTCCCCTCTCCATTGCGATGGAGAGGGGGCAGGGGGTGAGGTTCTCCTACTTGCGCGCCAGATCAATAAAGACGGCAACGACACCGATGGTGTTGAAGAGGCTATGGAGCGCCATCGTCGCGATGGTGGATTTGGTCTTCTCGTAGACAAGTGCGAGGGTTAGGCCAACGACGAAGATACTGGCGAGAATGAGCGGGATCGCGTGCGCGCCCGAGAAGAGGGCGGCGCTGAGGCTGACGCCGGGCACCGCGCCCCAGCGCGTCCGAAGCCAACCGAAGAGGACACCACGGAAGAAGATTTCCTCGACAAACGGCGCGGCAATCGATGCCGTGATCAGCGCGAGGATGAGCTTCGTCCATGAGAAACTGCCGCCGCCGGTGATGTCCTTCACCTGCGGGTTGGTCGCCTTCCCGCCATAAAAGACATGAATGATGAGTATCGAGACGTAATTAGCCGCGAGGAGCATAGCGACGAAGATCGGCAATACGAGCCACCAAAAGAGCCCCGGCGGGCGGCGGAGACCGAGCGCCGACCAGCCGACGCGATACTTCCTGACTGTGACCGCCCAAACGAGCAGAAGGATAATCCCGTAGATGACGAGGCCGATGACCGTGTTCGCAATGAGGACGGGGGTGCTGGTCGGTGTATCTGTCGTCGTACTCGTCGCCGTGGACGACGCGAAATGCGAGACGAGCGTCAGGGTGAGGAGGAGGATGAAGGGCAAGGCCGCGAGAAGCACATCCCGGAATCGCCACGGCACATGGTTCGGGCCGATTGTTTCGCGATAGGTGATGGGCGGTCCGGGCGGGAACGGCGGAGGAGCAACCCCATACGGTGGGACGCCCGCATACGGCCAGCCGGGCGCCTGCGGCTGCGGTGGCACCGCCCAGTAGTCCGGGCGCGTGTAGCCGCCCGGCGGCGATGCCGGGGGAAGATTGGGGCGTGTATCGTTGTTAACAGAAGGCGAGGGTGCTGGCATCACGTCATCGGTGGGCGGTTGTCCGTTGGTCGGCGGCATGGTCATCGGTGGCGGTTCCCTTCGTCGCAGCACATTGCGGCACACCGTCAGGTAGTGTACGCCAAAACGACCCGGCGCGTTGCACCGGCGATGCCATCGGCGCGGTATACTGACCGCGTTGCGGGAGAACGTACGGGGTGAAAGGGAGAGATCGATGCCGAAGTTTGGCGCACATATGAGCATTGCCGGCGGCTGTTTCCGCTGCATGGAGTGGGGGCAACAGGCGGGGTGCGATGTCGTGCAGCTTTTTTCCAAGAACGAGCGCCAGTGGCTCGGCAAAGCGCTGACCGATGACGACATCGCCAAGTTCACCGACGCCCGCACGCGCACGAACGTCCACCCGGTGATGATTCACGACTCCTACCTCATCAATCTCTCCTCGCCGAACGACGAGTTGTGGGAGAAGTCCATCAACGCCTTCCGGGATGAACTGCTCCGCGCGCGGATGCTCGGCGTCCCCTACCTGAATACGCACCCCGGCTCGCATGTCGGCTCCGGCGAGGCGGTCGGGCTCGACCGGATGGTGGAGGCGCTCAATCGTCTCGGAGCGGAAGGCGCCTACGAGGGCGTCACCGTCCTCCTGGAGACGACCGCCGGGCAAGGGACGAACCTCGGCGCGAAGTTCGAGCACCTGGCCTTTCTGATCGAGCACGCCAACGACCCGGACGCCTTCGGGATCTGCGTCGATACCTGCCACATCTTCGCGGCGGGCTATGACCTCCGCACGCCGGAAGCGTATGCCGCTACGATGGCCGAATTCGACCGGCTTGTGGGATATGACCGCATCAAGGCGCTGCATCTCAACGATGCGCTCCAGCCACTCGGCGATCATAAGGACCGTCATGCGGCGATTGGCGAGGGGCATATCGGGCTGGACGGCTTCCGCAACGTCGTCAATGACCCGCGACTGGTCGGCCTGCCGATGGTGTTGGAGACGCCGAAGAGCGCCGACTGCCATGAGGATATCGAGAACCTCGCGCGCCTCCGCAGCCTCGTCGCGCAGCCCGCAAGCGTCGCCTGAACCCGATGGCGGGTCCGCTCGTCCTCGTCGGTGGCGACGCATTCACGCAGCCGTTCGACCGCTTCCATCTCCGCTTTCTCCGCGCGGCGGCGACCGGCGAGCGCCCAACAATCGCCTTCCTGCCGACCGCCGCCGAACGCTTCCCGAACGACGAGACGGAGGACGCCGCCTACCGCCTCGGTCGTCTCGGCATCGTCGCGACCGTGCCGATCCGCACACGCGCCGACGCGGAGAACCCGGCGTTCGCTGATGCAGTCGAAGGGGCGGACGTTGTCTACCTCGGTGACGGCGACACCGGGCGGCTGATGCGCACCCTTCATGGCACGAAGACCGAGACGGCCATCCACGCGGCGTATTCGCGCGGCGCGACGCTGATCGGCTGCGGTGCGGGCGCTGCCGCCCTCTGCGCCAATGTGCCCGCCCGCCCGGACGATGTCCCTGCGCGCCCCGGCGAGCCATACTTCCGCTGGTTCCCCGGCCTCGGCATCCTGCACGGTGTCGTCGCGCTCTCCGGCCACAACCGCACGCCGGAGGTCTGGCTCCGTCGCCTCCGTGAATCAACCCCGCACGCCGTCCCGCTGCTCGGCATCGACGACCTCACCGCCCTCGTCTGGATGGACGAGCATTGGAGCGTCATCGGCTATGGTCGCGTCTTGCTCACCCACGGCCTCACCGTCACCTCCTTCGGCGCCGGCGAAATCGTCCCTCTCCCAACACCAGGAACATGAACCACATGCTGCCCAGAGGGCGCCCGACAGAGGACACAGAGGTGGGACAAAGAATGAGAGAAATTGGGTCTTTCTTTGAGTTTTCTCTGAGTCCTCTGTGCCTCTGTGGTTAGCGTTTTCCCTACAGCGCGGCGAGCGTTGTGACGCGGGCGACGGCGGCGCGGAGGCGCTTGTCGCGGTTGGCGGGGGAGACAGTGCCGAGGGCGACGGCAGCGTCGCCGTGAAAGGTGGCGAAGCGGGCGATTTCGGCGGCGAGGTCGGTGAAGAGTTGCGGGTCACGGGGCGCGTCATCCTCGAACCAGAGGTCACGAATGCGCAAGACGCCGCGCTTGCGGTCCAGCGAGGGGTCGAGCCGCCCGATGAAGCGATCTCCCCAGAGGATCGGCAGCGTGTACGCGCCGAAACGTCGCTTCTCGGCGGGGACATAGACTTCCCATCGGTACTCGAAGTTCCAGAGCGCGGCGAGCCGTTGGCGGTCCCAGACGAGCGGATCGAGCGGCGGCAGGATGATCGCACGCCGTTCCGCCTCCGCGATTTCCGGGTGGGTTGTGA
>JBPCMC010000304.1:0-3121 GCA_051002645.1 Thermomicrobiales bacterium | reverse complement strand
CATCGCAGCAACGGAATCGTAGCGGAGGGCGGTTCGAGCACCGCCCCTACGAATAGATAGGAAGGCGCCACCTTCGCACAGAACTGAACCGTATTGGGCGAAAGGCCGCCGCCACCAACATTACATGAAGAATTCGTGTACTCTATGGATGAACACCTATGGGAGAGAAGCGAGGCGTCGATGCAGCCACCGATCAATCAGCGCAAGATTTGCATCGAAAAGATGAAGTATCCGAATGTGCGCTACTACTCGTACAAGAAGCGACTGCTGCGCGAACGAGGCGACGAACTGATCCTCTATAACCCGCCCGGCCTCGCGATCACGGATCATCTGCGCGGGGGCGGGTTCTATTTGCCGACCCAATCGGTCACCTGGTGCAGCACCGAGCGCTGGAACAACATCGCGGCGGTCTACGAGTCGAAGGGGACGTTCAAGTTCTGGTACTGCGATGTCTCCATGCCATGCACCCTCGTGGACGATGTACTCTCCTACGTGGACCTCGATCTGGACCTGATCGCCTACGCGGACGGCACCTATCGCGTCGATGATGAGGATGAGTTCATCGCACACCAGCGCCAATACTGCTACCCGCCGGAGATTGTTGAGCGCGCCCGCGCCGAACTGGCGGCGCTGATCGCCGCGCACGCTGCGCAGACCTTCCCCTTCGACGGCACGCTGATCGACTTCGTGCCGGAAGCCTACAGACGTGCGTAGTCGATCATCGCGGCGTACTCGCGGATCGGGTGGAAGCCGAGCACCTGGGGCCAGAAGGTCTCATCGGCCCCTTCGACCAGGCCAATCGTCAGATAGATGCGCCCGCACGCGAAGCGGTTGTAGCACGCCTTCCCGTCGAGCGTGATCGACAGCGACCCCTCCTTGCGCAACGCCGCGCGCGCGAAGGCGCGCAGTTTGATGTCCGGGCAGGGTAGGCCCGTCACGCCACCGTATGCCTGACCGCGATGACGGAACGCGACGCCCGCGCGGACATCCTCGCCCTCATAGGAAAAGTGGATATGTTGCAGTTGGTCGGGGCGGAGCATCGCGATGGATCGCTGGCGGCCACCCGGCTGAAAGTCCTTCGGTGTCAGGACGCGCTTCCCCGCCGGCAGCAAGGTATCGAGGTGCGGAACGGCGGTCTCCGCCAGCGTGCGGCTGATGGCGCGCTCCTCAACGTGACCGAGGACGGCGGGAGGCGTCTTCAGGTCGACGGCGGCACGCTCGACAAAGGGCGGTTGCGGCAGCGGCGTCGCGCTTGACAGCCGCACGGTATCGAGCGCATGGAGGTAGCCATCGTTGGAGCGGGACAAAATATCGGGCGAGAAGACCCGGTCGCCCTCGGCGTTCGCCATACGGAGCCATGACCCGGTGACCGGATCGACGCCCGCGATCTCAACACCGCCGTCGCCCGCGCGTGCGATGACGAGGAGCAGGAGATCGCGCGGGCCTTGATTCTTCTGTGCGCGCGTCCCAGCCACGTCTCCGTTTACCTTTCCATCATGTCAGAAGAGTGTACCATGCGCCGACAACGTGGTATAAACCCACGACAGGATACTGAACCTGCGGATTGGAAGGAAAATGCCCGTGACCGTTCCCCCTGTCAACACCTATCCACCATCGGCGACGGCCCGCAATGTGCCGACCAAACTGATCGTGGCGGTCGTGCAGGATTACGACGCGAACGCGATCGCGGACGCGCTCACGCAGGCGAACTTCCGCCTGACGCGCGTCGGCAGCACGGGCGGTTTCCTGCGCATGGGCAGCACGACGCTCCTGATTGGCGTGGAGGACTGGCAGGTCTCGCGCGTCAAGCGGATGATTATGGAGCACTGCCGCGAGCGGATGGAGGTCGTGCCGCCTGACATGCTCGACATCCACGCATGGTATCCGTCCGATGTGATGGAAGTGCCGGTCGGCGGCGCGGTCGTCTTCGCGCTGAAAATCCTTCGTTTCGAACGGCTCTAACCACAGATCGCGCAGGTACATCGTGCGTCAGCGCTTGCTCTCCTACTTCACCGCCGCCTGTATCAACCTCTCCATTGTCAGTGGGACGCACCCGGCGACGCTCGTCGCGCGCCCGGCAATCGTCCGCGTCCGCGATGGCGCGCCCCGACGCGGCCGCTTCGACCGCCGCGAGCTACTTGAGAACGGCAGCGTCGCCGTCACGACGATGCGGGCGACACCCACCACTTTCAGCGCGAATTAGCGCAAAATCCGGCCACACTTTCAGTATCCATCGTGTGATGACGCGCGCGATGGCATCCTTCTTGCTCGACGATAGATGCACGATATGAACTTGTTCCTATCGCGGGGATGGTGGGCGATGAACGGCAAACGATGGCAACAGCGGGGTGTCCTTCTGAACAGATACCTTCCCGCTCACTCCCGATGACGCTCGCAGCGGTTGAATCACCGGACGATGCCACCATCATCGCGCAAATGGCGCAGCGTGACCCGCAGAGCGTTTCGCTTCTCTATGACCGTTACGGCGGCCTGGCCTTCTCCCTCGCCTACAGCATCCTGCGCGACCGTCAAGCGGCGGAGGATATCGTGCAGGAGGCGTACCTCAACGTCTGGCGACGGGCCGCAACATTCGATGCGACACGGGGAACCGTACGCATATGGCTCCTGACCATTGTCCATCATCAGGCGATCAATCTCATACGCGCCACGCGGTCGCGGGGCGGGACGGCGGTCGATATCGACTCCGTCCACTCGCTCACGAGCGGCGAGGACACCGCAGCGACGGTCGCGCGCGGGATGCACGGCGAGCGCGTGCGCGAGGCGTTGGCGACTTTATCGTCGGACCAACGACAGGTGGTTGAATTGGCCTACTTCGGCGGCCTCTCCCACAGCGAGATCGCTCGTTCCGCCGCGCTCCCGCTCGGCACGGTCAAGGGCAGGGTGCGCCTCGGGCTTGAAAGGCTCCGCGCAACCATGCCGCAGTGGGACGAAGTTTCAACGTAGTTCAGCACCGTACAAAACGAGTGCACATGACTACTAGATAACCTGCACAGTAAGCGAGGAGGCGGATTGCCCCTTCCCCACTTGGTTCCGTCAATCGGTCAACCGCCAGTTCGTGCGATTCACCAGCCCCGCCACCGCCCGGTTACGCGCCGTCATC
>JBPCMC010000303.1:0-4590 GCA_051002645.1 Thermomicrobiales bacterium | reverse complement strand
GTCCTATGCTCAGGGTGTCGGTCATGGTGTTGCTCCTTCTTTACGGTCTCGACAACCGGAGAAGAACCACACCATGACCGTCTTCGTCAATGACGACGCTACTTACACACATCTGGGGACATTACCTGTTTGTCCCACATTTCACAAAGTGCGCTATACTACGATGCGATGGGTGATGAGATCGGACATCCTACCTCCACGGACGCCGCGCCGACCGAGCGACGGCTGCGCATCCTCGCGGTCGAGCCGACCTATGGCGGGTCGCGGCGCGCGTTTGTCGAGAACCTGCTCAATTACAGCCGGCATGAGATCGTCCCGCTGACGCTGCCCGCACGCTTCTGGAAGTGGCGGATGCGCGGCGCGCACTACGAACTGGCGCGGCTGCTCAACGAAATGCCCGGTGCCTTCGATCTCGTGCTGGCCGGGGAGATGCTCAATCTGCCCGCCTTCCTCGGCTTGACGCGGCACCGGCTGAAGGACGCCCGCGTGATCGCCTACTTCCACACCAATCAACTCAGTTTCCCACTGCCGCCGTGGGAGAAGCGGGACGTGACGCTCCCGCTGGCGAACCTCGACGGGATGCTGGCGGCGGACGAGGTCTGGTTCAACACGGCGGAGCACCGCGACGAATTCCTCGATGCGCTGCCGCGCCTCTTGCGCGTCTTCCCCGAGTATCGCGCGCTGCATGTCGTCGATATCGTCGCGGCGCGCAGCTGGATTCTCACGCCGGGGATCGACGTGGGGGCATTGGACGCCGAGCGGGAGGCCGCCCTCGCCACGCCGCTCGCGCCCGGCCCGCCGGTCATCCTCTGGAACAGCCGCTGGGACTACGACAAGCGGCCGGACATCTTCTTCGCCGCGCTGCGCGATCTCGTGGACCGCCGCATCCCCTTCCGTCTCGCGCTCGCCGGGACGAACCCGCACGGCCGTTCCCCGGAGTTCGAGGAGGCGCAGGAGGAGTTCGCCGCCCAATTAGTCCACTACGGCCAGCGCCCCTCGCGCGAGGAATACGCCCGCCTCCTCTGGCGCTGCCAACTGGTCGTCTCGACTGCGGAGCACGAGTACTTCCCGACCGGCGCGCTGGAAGCGATGTACTGCGACTGCATCCCCGTCCTGCCGAACACGCTCGCCTATCCGTCCTTCGCACCCGCCGCCAACCTCTACCGCCCCGGCGAGGTCGGCTCGCTCGCCGAGCGGATCGCCGCCCTGCTCCGCGCCCCGATCCTCCCCGATCCTGCCCCCTTCCGCGCCACCGCCGCCCAGTTCGCCATCGCCCGCGCCATCGGCCCCTTCGATGAAGGCTTCATGCGGGTAGCGGGGCTGCCCTAACCCTCCGGCCCCCTTCCCCATCCTGCCCACAGGGCGCCCGGAAGGGGGAGCGGTAGGGGCGCACAGCCGTGCGCCCTCGCGACAGGACAGGAATGACTTGCACAGGCCACGATGTATGCCGTGGGTTCCCCCGCCCGCGTCGGGAGGGGGTCAGGGGGTGGGCAGGTGTATACTATCGTCATGCCATGCAACGGCGCGTGGCGGACACGGAAGAGCGAAGCAAAGGGCGGCGTACGGTATGAAAATCCTCCTCGCGGACGAAATGGGCTTCTGCTTCGGCGTCCGCCGCGCAATCGAGATGGTCGATCAACTGGCCGATGAGGGGAAATCCGTCCGCATGTTGGGTGATGTCGTCCACAACCCGCAGGTCGTGCGCGATCTGGAGGGGAAGGGCGTCAGCGTCATCACCGAGGTGCATCAGGCGACCTCGGACGGTGTGATGGTGATTACGGCGCACGGCGCGGCCCCCTGGGTGGCGGACGAGGCGCGCAAGGCCGGAACCGAGGTCGTCGATACGACCTGCCCGCTCGTCGAGAAGCCGCAGCAGATCGCCCGCGACCTCGCGAAGGATGGTTATACCGTCGTCGTCTACGGCGACAAGAAGCACCCGGAAGTAAAGGGCATCATCGGCTGGGCCGGTGAGAACGCGCTGGCGACCAAGAGCATCGAAGATTTGCCGTGGCACATCCGGCGCGACGCCGACGGCGCGTGGGCAGAGAAGCCGCCGCGCAAGGTCGCCGTCGTCACCCAGACGACGAGCGAGATGGATGAAGTGATCGCCTTCGTCAATGAACTGACCGCACTGGCGCTGCCGCTCGGCGGCGAGGTGCGCGTCATCAATACAATCTGCAAGCCGACGACGGACCGCCAGTTGGCGATGCGCAATCTGGCGCGCGAGGCGGATGTCGTCTTGGTCATTGGCGGGCGGAAGAGCGCGAACACGAAGCACCTGGCGGAGATCGGCAACCATCTCGGCACGCCCTCCTACCACATCGAATCGGAGGAGGAGATCGACCCGGCGTGGATCGAGGGCAAGGATGTCGTCGGCGTCACGGCGGGCGCGAGCACCCCGGACGCCATCGTCGGCGACGTCGTCGACTGGCTGATCGCCCGTGGCGGCACCCTGATGCCCCGCGAGACGGACGGACGACCGCCCCGCTATGCATAAAACCGCTTCAAAACCTGACAGGAATGAACCGCCAAGACGCCGAGGACGCCAAGGATACACATAGCTAAGAGAGCGCAGAGGACACAGAGAAGACCTTTGTCTATCTCTCCCCTCTGTGCTCTCTGTGTCCTCTGTGGTAAATCTCCCTCTTGGCGTCTATCCGGTGAAGGTGACGGTCGCGAGGATGGCGTCGATCTCGGCGCGGTGCGGGCCGATGGCGAGCGCCTCGAAGTCATACTCGCTGTTGCCGTGATTGACGATCCAGAGGACGCCATCGGTGCCCGTGCCGGTCGTCTGATCCTTGCGTTTCGCGGTGTAGGAAACGACCTTGCCGGGCTCGCCGCCGACCTTCACGTCCGTGACCGGGCCGTTGGTGAAGGTGAACTGCGCGCTCTTGTTGCGCGCGTCGTTGGTCGCCTGCATCTCCTCGGCGGGGGTGCCGCTCTGCTTGTAGACATCGATATAGAAGGAGGCATTGTCCGGGCCGTCCAGTTCGAGGATGTTGCTCTGCGAGCCCGCGAGCGTCGTCGCTGTCCAGCCGTTCGGATACTGCACCTTGACGCGGCCATTCGGGTCCGTCCAGGTCTGGCTGAGTGTGGCGGCGGTTGTCGCTGCCGCCGTGCCGGGGCGGGCGCTGCCGGTGGGCGTCGGCGACACCCCGCCCTGCCGGACCGTCGGCGAGACGGCGGGGCGACTCGCGCTCGCGCTAACACTTGCGGCAGTCGTCGCTGAGGCGCGAACGGCGGGTGTCGCGGTCGAGGCAACGCGGGTTGCCGCAGCGGTCGGCGTCGCCAGCACGGACGGTGCGGCAGTGTTGGCGGCCGGGCCAGCCGTGCCCGTCGCGGCGGCGGAGAGGGTCGCGAGGATGCTGCCCCCGCCCGCCTGCGTCGCCAGCGCGACGGTCGTGGTGGTCGAAAGGGCGACGGCGGGGCGGGCGGGCGTGGCCGTCGCCGCGCCGCTACCGCCCTTGTTGGTGAAGAGGAAGATGCCGCCGACAATCGCGAGCAGCGCGATCAGTCCGCCGACGAGACCGAGGACAAGGCCGCGATTGCTCTTCTTCGGCGGCGGGGCGGCGGGCGGCGGATAGCTCGAAGGCGCTCCGTATCCGCCGCCATAGGGCGGTGGCGGGTAGCCACCATACGGCGGTTGCGGGAGCGGCTGCGTGCCGCCGTACGCGGGCGGAGATGGTGGATAGCCGCCGCCGTAGGGCGGTGGCGTCGCCGCACCCGGATAGCCCGCTGGCGGGGGCGCCGGATAGGGCGCGGTCGGGCCGGCCGGTGGATAGGCGGGTGGCGTGTTCCATGCCGTGGTCGGTTGCTGCGGTGGCTCCTGCCGGTGCGGCTGCACCGGGGGCGCGGGCAAGCGCGGTGGTTGGGGAGGCGCGCCGCCATAGAACGGCGGGTTCGGCGGCAGGGGTGGTTGCCCGCCGGGGACGATCGTCGCGTCCGGGTCGCCGCTCGATGGAGGGGAGAGGCGCGTGCGCTCGTCGTCGTTCGCGGGCGTGCCGGGCGGCGCGTGATCGGACATGCTCTGCTCCTTCGCTGCGATGAACCGACTTCTATAGCCACCAAGACACCAAGAATACCAAGGTCAAGAACCTTCGAATTGCTCTCTGTGTCCTTGGTGTTCCTGGTGTCTTGGTGGTTCGTATTCCTGCCCCGTCAGGAGAGGAACCAGAGAACGATCAGGATGAGGCCGATGATCGATGCCGGTCGCCAGAGGAGGCGGCGGACGCGACCGATGGAGACGGCCGTGGCGCCCCCGCCCACAGTCTGCGCCACGAGCGGGGGCGCGGTGAGCACCGGGCCCGCGATGAGCAGGAAGACGGCGGCGCGCGCCAGGTCGATCCCATGCGTCGGCGAGACGGCGCGCACTGCATCGAACGTCCACCAGAGGGCGAGAACGAGGAGCAGGAGCGCGCCCGCGAAGAGGAGCATCCCCGCGCTGCCGCGCACCGAGAGCGCCGTCCCATATTCGATCACGGCGACCGCGATGTAGAGAACGACGAGAATCATAAAAACCGCGAAGACCGGATAAAACATGCCCTACTCGTTCCTTTGCGTGCGCCAACACCGGGGCGCAGTATAGCATGT